>NZ_LZEI01000001.1:0-83282 GCF_001693745.1 Gilliamella sp. wkB72
CTGTCTCCACCCGAGACTCAGTGAAATTGAACTTGCCGTGAAGATGCGGTGTACCCGTGGCAAGACGGAAAGACCCCGTGAACCTTTACTATAGCTTGACAGTGAACATTGAGCCTTAATGTGTAGGATAGGTGGGAGACTAAGAAGTGTGTACGCCAGTATGCATGGAGTCGACCTTGAAATACCACCCTTTAATGTTTGATGTTCTAACCTATACTTCTGAATCGAGGTAAGGGACACTGTCTGGTGGGTAGTTTGACTGGGGCGGTCTCCTCCCAAAGAGTAACGGAGGAGCACGAAGGTTAGCTAATCCTGGTCGGACATCAGGAGGTTAGTGCAATGGCAAAAGCTAGCTTGACTGCGAGAGTGACGGCTCGAGCAGGTACGAAAGTAGGTCATAGTGATCCGGTGGTTCTGAATGGAAGGGCCATCGCTCAACGGATAAAAGGTACTCCGGGGATAACAGGCTGATACCGCCCAAGAGTTCATATCGACGGCGGTGTTTGGCACCTCGATGTCGGCTCATCACATCCTGGGGCTGAAGTAGGTCCCAAGGGTACGGCTGTTCGCCGTTTAAAGTGGTACGCGAGCTGGGTTTAGAACGTCGTGAGACAGTTCGGTCCCTATCTGCCATGGGCGTAGGAAAATTGAGAGGGTTTGCTTCTAGTACGAGAGGACCGAAGTGAACGCACCGCTGGTGTTCGGGTTGTGATGCCAATTGCATTGCCCGGTAGCTACGTGCGGAATAGATAAGTGCTGAAAGCATCTAAGCACGAAACTAGCCTCGAGATGAGTTTTCCCTGAAGAGATTCAGTAAGGTCCGTTTGAGACTAAGACGTAGATAGGTCAGGTGTGTAAGTGTAGTGATACATTGAGCTAACTGATACTAATGAACCGAGAGTCTTAACCTTACAACTCGGAGTTGTTTTGGGATACGCGAAGTTGAGAGATTAAGAAATCATCGAAAGATGGTGAAAGATTAATAAAACAGTTTGTTCCGGATTGAGCGATTGGTGAAGATATGTGATAATCATCATCAGTTGAAAAAGAGAAGACAGAATATGTCTGGCGGTAATAGCGCGGTGGTCCCACCTGACCCCATGCCGAACTCAGAAGTGAAACGCCGTAGTGCCGATGGTAGTGTGGGTATTACCCATGTGAGAGTAGGGTGCCGCCAGACTTTTAAATTAGAGCGAAAGCCCAGCAGCAATGCTGGGCTTTTTTGCATTCTAAGGTTATTTAATTCTTCTGAGGATAGAATGAGTTCATTAATCGCTTTTAATAAACCATTTAATGTCGTGACACAGTTTTCTGCTCATGAAAAATATCAGACATTAAAAGATTATATATCCATGCCTAGATTTTATCCTGCTGGTCGTTTAGATACTGACAGTGAAGGATTATTATTACTGACCAATGATGGTAAATTGCAGTCTAAAATTAGTTCTCCAAAATTTAAATTACCTAAAACCTATTGGGTACAAGTTGAAGGGTTAATTGATAAGCAAGCGATTGATAAATTAATCAGTGGTGTACAATTAAAGGAATTTCACACCGCACCTGCAATCGTGGATTTTTTAGAAGAGCCTATTAATTTGTGGCAACGAGTCCCACCTATTCGAGAACGCAAAACAATTCCCACTTCATGGATAAGTATTACTATAACAGAAGGAAAAAATCGACAAGTTAGAAGAATGTGTGCCGCCGTTGGATTTCCTTGCTTACGTTTAATTCGAGTTCAGATTGGCAAGTATAATTTATTTACTCACAACCTACCCCAAGGCGAATGGCGATCTATTACTCTCAACGATCTTTATATTAAATAATTAAATTTAATTCACGATCCTTAAAAGATTCAAGGATCAAATAGATCAATAATATGATTCTCTTTGATCGAATACGTTGGGCTTTATAATAAAATAAGATAAAATGATCATTGATATTGATCATGGGATAAGTTATTTATGATTGAACAAAAAAAAGAAGGTTTTTTTTCTCGTTTAAAAAAAGGTCTTTTTAAAACTAAACAAAATATAGGATCTGGTTTTCTTAGCTTATTTAAAGGAAAAAAGATCGATGATCAACTGTTTGAAGAATTAGAAGAGCAATTGATCATTGCTGATGTCGGTTTCGATACCACACAAAAATTAATAAGCACATTAACACAACAAGCTTCAAGAAAAGAATTAAAAGATGCTGATGCATTACATGATCTATTAAAAAATGAAATGAAATCTATTTTAGATGGTGCTCAACAACCTCTAAATATAGAAAGTCATAAACCTTTTGTTATATTGATGGTTGGTGTAAACGGTGTTGGAAAAACGACGACAATTGGCAAATTAGCTCGTCAATTTCAACAACAAGGTAAATCAGTTATGCTTGCAGCTGGCGATACTTTTCGCGCTGCTGCTGTTGAACAATTACAGGTTTGGGGTGAACGTAATAATATCCCAGTAATCGCACAACACATTAATGCTGATTCTGCATCGGTAATTTTTGATGCCATTCAAGCTGCAAAAGCGAAAAATATTGATGTATTAATTGCTGATACTGCAGGACGTTTGCAAAATAAATCACATCTGATGGATGAATTAAAGAAGATTGTACGAGTAATTAAAAAACAAGATGAAACTGCTCCTCACGAAATCATGTTAACAATAGATGCAGGAACAGGCCAAAATGCTATTAGCCAAACTAAATTATTTAATGAAGCTGTTGGTGTAACAGGGATGACATTGACTAAATTAGATGGTACTGCAAAAGGTGGTATTATATTCAGCATTGCTGATCAGTTTAATATTCCAATCCGTTATATCGGTGTCGGTGAAAAAATAGAAGACCTAAGACCATTTGTAGCTGATGATTTTATTAACGCACTGTTTGATGAAGCAGAAGAATAGAGATAAATCATGATTCGATTTGAACGTGTTAGTAAAGTTTATTCTGGTGGAAAGCCAGCTTTGCAAAATATAACATTTACTTTATCGCAAGGGGAAATGGCTTTCTTAACAGGCCATTCAGGTGCAGGTAAAAGCACATTAATGCGTTTGATTTGTGGTTTAGAAAAAGCGAATGATGGTAAAGTATTACTTAATGGTGTTGATGTTTCTCGTTTAAAAAAACATCAAGTGCCGTTTTTGCGTCGTACAATAGGTATGATATTTCAAGATCACCAATTATTATTAGATCATACTGTTTATGAGAATGTGGCTTTTCCATTAATCATTTTAGGAAAGCCAGCCGAAGAAATTAAAAAACGAGTTTCAGCAGCATTAGATAAAGTTGGATTGATTGATAAAATGAAATTTTATCCAATACAGTTATCTGGCGGGGAGCAGCAGCGCGTAGGAATAGCTCGAGCTATTGTTAATCGCCCAACCGTATTACTTGCTGATGAACCTACTGGTAATTTAGATGATAGACTTTCAAAAGATATATTGAAATTATTTGAAGAGTTTAACCAGACTGGTGTAACTGTACTGATGGCAACGCATAACATGGGGCTTATTCGTCGAAAACACCATCGAATACTCAATTTAAATCAAGGACGTTTAGAGGTTAAAAGTTGATGATAAAGGCCAAAATTAAACCATCTAAACAAAAAAAGAATAATAGCTTTTTAGGGCGGTGGAAAAGGCAGATTGGCTATGCATGGCATAATGTATTTAACTATTTTTATCAAAATATATTTGCCTCCTTGCTGACTATTTTTGTTATTGCTATTTCAATTACTTTACCGACAATAGGCTATTTACTATTAAAAAATGCAAATCAAGCAGCAGAGCAATGGTATCCAACTCCTAACGTAACAGTTTATATAAACAAAACACTTACGCCAGAGCAAACTAATAATTTAATTGACCAATTTAAAACGATTCCTGAAGTTCAAAATGTGACTTATCTTTCTCGAGATGAAACACGCGATGAATTCAAAACTTGGTCAGGATTTGATGATGCACTTGATTTACTTGCTGACAATCCATTGCCTGCAGTTGCTATCATTTTTCCAGTTGAAGAAGCTAAGCAAACTAATAAATTACACGATCTACAAGCACAATTACGAAAAATAGATGGTGTCGATGATGTACAGCTTGATGACAGTTGGTTTACGCGATTAACGGCATTAACCAATATGGTTAAATCAATAGTATGGACGATTTCAATCTTTATGATCATTGCTGTGTCACTGGTTATTGGGAATAGCATTCGGTTAAATATATTTGCTCGCAGGCAAACGATTACGGTTATGCAATTGATTGGGGCAACGGAAGGCTTTATTTTACGACCATTTTTATATAATGGTATTTTTACTGGATTAATTAGTGCTATTTTGGCTTTGGTTCTATCGAAAGTATTTATCCTTCAAATAGATTCAACCATGTTGCATGTATCGGATGTTTTTGGAACAATAGTTAATATAAATGGTCTTTCATGGGATGAAAGCTTATTAATTATTTTATTCTCAATGATTATAGGTTGGTTTTCAGCATTTATTGCTACTAAAAAGTATTTGAATAAAATGGTTATAGCTTCATAATGGTGGATTAAATATTTGCCATTTTTACCAGATCCTACATAATAAAAATTATGATAAAAATGTGAACTAAATCACATTTTAGTGGTCTAAATTAAAAGAAAGAATTAAATTGTTACACAAGTAAGATGTAACAAAATTAGTCTAATTTAAGGGGGGAATTAAATGAGTACTGATTTAAAAATGCAAGCAGGTGCTTTAATCCCACAAGGAAATATTGAATCATATCTTCGTATGATAAATACTTATCCGATGCTAACAGCTGAGGAAGAAAAGTCTCTAGGTGAAAGACTTTATTATCATGATGATGTTGATGCAGCAAGACAATTAATTTTGTCTCATTTACGCTTTGTTGCGCATATTGCGCGTGGATATTCTGGTTATGGTTTACCACAAGCTGATTTGATTCAAGAAGGTAACATTGGTTTAATGAAAGCGGTACGTCGTTTTAATCCAGGAATGGGAGTACGTTTAGTCTCTTTTGCGGTACACTGGATAAAAGCTGAAATTCACGAATACGTACTAAAAAACTGGCGTATTGTAAAAGTCGCAACCACTAAAGCGCAAAGAAAATTATTTTTTAATTTGAGAAAAAATAAACAACGTTTAGGTTGGTTTAATAGTGCTGAAGTTGATATGGTTGCTGATGAGCTTGGCGTAAGTCGTAAAGATGTACTAGAGATGGAATCACGAATGTCAGCGCAAGATATGTCATTTGATATTGATAGTGATGACGATGATAATTCAATAGTTGCTCCTGCGCTTTATTTAGAAGATGTTAATTCTGATTTTTCTAAATCAATTGAAAATGACAATTGGGAAAATGATGCAACTGATAAATTACATGATGCATTATCTCAATTAGACGAGCGTAGCCAAGATATTATTAAAGCGCGTTGGTTAGATGCTGATGATAGCAAATCAACATTGCAGGTTTTGGCTGATAAATATAGTGTTTCGGCTGAGCGTATACGCCAACTCGAAAAAAATGCAATGAAAAAACTACGTGTTGCTATTGAAGCATAAATAATTAGTTAATTTTTTCGAAGCCTTGCCGTTAAACAGTAAGGCTTTTTTATTATCACAAATAAGTTAATAACGATAAATTATTATCGTTTTATTTTAATAAATTGTTGTTTTTTTATTTCCCTCAGCTTATACTCTATTTGGTAAATTTAACCAAAAGGAAATAAAAATGAACACAGATATAGCTAAAAATCAGACTCGCTTAAATCAATATTGTAAATTGATGTCAGTATTAATTTTGATCCCTATCTTATGTATGCTGATTGGAACGATATCGCCTTTGTTATATTACTTTTTTGATAAGAACAATATTGGGTTTGGATCGGATGGATATTCTTTTTTCATTTCCACGACAATGGATGATAGTATCGACATTTCCACAGGCCTAAACTTTTGGCAAGCTGCCTTAGCAACACTTATTGATACCGGCAGAATTGTTATTTTAATTTATGCTTTTAATCAACTACGATTAATGCTGGTTAATTTTGCGCAAGCGGACTATTTTTCCGTTAAATCAACAAAATACTGTTATAACTTTGGTAAATTTTTGGTAATTTGGGCGATAATGGGCATACTTTCAGAACCGGCTATAACGGCAATATTAAGTTACAATCAACCTGAGCGTTATTTTACGGTATCGTTTACTAGCGAAGATTTTATGACATTGCTTTTAGCAATCAGTATTATGCTAATTGGTCAGATCTTAAAAAAAGCCAGTCAGATCGCTGAAGAAAATAGACAGTTTATCTAAATATGGCATATAAATAATAACGTTGAGTGCGATACAATGATGTTAACCTAGAAACCGATTTAATAGGATCTTAATGTGGCAATTATTATAAATTTAGATGTAATGCTGGCTAAACGCAAAGTTAAATCCAAAGACTTAGCAGCCGCAATCGGCATTACTGAACAAAATTTATCATTACTAAAGCAAGGTAAAGTAAAAGGATTCAGACTGGCAACCCTCGAGGCAATCTGTAAACACTTAGATTGCCAACCGGGCGATATACTGGAATATACTGATAAAGAGTAAATGATTAACTTATTGCAAGTAAGGCCGCTTGCTCGGCATGCAATAAAGCGGTATCAAAAAATGGCGTCAGGCAATCTGTCTGTTGGATTAACAAGCCAATTTCAGTGCAACCCAGTATAACGCCTTGTGCACCTTGGTTAACAAGTTTTTCAATAATATCAAGATAAGCTTGCTTAGCGCTTGGCTTAATTATGCCATGGCAGAGTTCATCATAAATAACCCGATTGATGATTATTCTATCTTGCTCATCGGGAATCAGTACTTTTAAACCTTTATTAATCAGTTTTGATTTATAAAAGTCTTGTTCCATCGTATATTTTGTTCCTAGCAAAGCAACCGTTTGAATATTGCCTTTGATTAAGTGCTGTGCCGTAACATCAGCAATATGGAGAATGGGAATATCAATGGCAGCTTGAACCTGATCAGCGACTTTATGCATCGTATTGGTACAAATCACGATAAAATCTGCCCCAGCTAATGCTAGTCTTTTCGCTGCATCAATTAAAATGAGCGCACTTTTATCCCACTCACCATTGGACTGACAATGTTCAATTTCTTGAAAGTCGACACTATATAAAAGTGTCTTGGCGGAATGTAATCCTCCTAATGATTTTCCTACCATTTGATTGATCACTTGATAATAAGTCACTGTGCTTTCCCAGCTCATCCCGCCGATTAAACCTATTGTTTTCATTTTATCCATTTCCTAAAAGTATTAAGCGAACTGTATGATTAAAATTATGTCGAAAAGATTAAATTTGTTTAATGTTAAGGTATTTTGGTAAATAAACCAAAGCGTCTTGTAACAATCTTTTAAACTTAAAAAACTTATATAACATAGTATATAAATCTTTTGATGCTATAATCGATATTAGTAGAATATAAGGAAAAAGCAATAATGCGAAAGCCGTTATCCAGTTATCATCCCTTACTTTATTGGTTAAGGATAAATCAGCGTCGTTTGTTTCGTCATTTGTACTGGTATTGTTCTTCGCGTCAATATAGCTTAAAACGTAGTCATGATTTACGTTTACCTTTTCGCTATAAAAAACATACCTCTAAGTTAATACGTCGATTGGGTAACAGCGATATTCAGCTTCAATACAATAAAGTCACAAACCTAAAAATTGCCGTTGATTCGTTAAATGGAATCTTAATTAAGCCTGGTGAATATTTCTCGTTTTGCCGATTAGTCGGAAAACCAACTAAAAAGCGAGGATTTGTGAATGGAATGGAACTTTCATTTGGCGTAGCTCGTTCAGGTATTGGCGGTGGTATATGTCAGATCAGTAATTTAATTCATTGGTTAGCTCTCCATTCAGAACTCCAAATAGTTGAGCGAGCAAATCATAGCTTTGATCCTTTTCCTGATGATGGTCGAGTGTTACCTTTTGGTTCGGGTGCCGCTATTTTTTATAATTATATTGATCTTATTATTCATAATCCTACCGATAAAACGTTTCAAATTATGCTTCATGTTGGCGATCACCAACTAGAGGGTGAGCTATTATGTGATGCAGAAAGACTATACAGCTATCATGTTTATGAAAAGCAGCATGCCTTTATTAAAAGGCAAGGTGTTATCTATAGAAAAAATGAAATCTGGAGAGACACCATGACCAAAAACAATGTCGGTGGCGCCCCGGCATGTATTTGCTCTGAAATGATGTATAAAAATAATGTAATTGTAAAATACGAAGTGAATGGAGAATTGATAACAAATGAAGAAAGCCAGTAAATATCTATTATTAATGCTAATTATGTGTTTTTCCGTTTCATGTTTTGCTGATCCCAAAGTAATTCATGTTGTTGTTGCATTATGTGATAATAAGTATCAAGGAATTGTACCCGTTCCAGCAGCAATCGGTAATGGTCAAGATCCAAAAAATAATCTTTATTGGGGCGCCGCCTATGGCTTTAAAACATTTTTTAGTAAACAAAAAGAATGGCAAGTAGTCCAAGTCAATAAACCTCAAGAGGGTAAAATATTAGAAGAGATTATCTATAAACATAAAAGCAAAGATGTTTATATTATTGCGCAAGCTTATGATGGTAAATATATTGATAATACGATTGATGATTTTATTAATTACTCAGCAGGCAAAAAACAATCAACATTTACCCTAGATAACAAAAAAATAATCGCTGGCGGTGGTAAAGCTAATTTAGTTGTTTACATTGGTCACAATGGTTTAATGGAATGGTCTTGGAGTAAATTCTTTGGTTATGAAACGAGTTGGGCGTCAAACTCAAAAGAAGAGAAAGAAAAGCAAAAATCGCGCTATGCGGCCGTTTTTGCTTGTAAAAGTCAAAAATATTTTTCCAAACCGTTATTAGCTACCGGAATTTCACCATTGATATTAACCATGCAGTATATGGCTCCGGAAGCGTATAGTGTGCACGCTATGATTGATAGTTGGTTAAATGGTGAAAGCAAAGCAAATGTAAGATCAAAAGTAGCTAGTGCTTATAGTAAGTATCAAAACTTAAAAAAACCTGCTATGAGCATGTTTACAACCGAATATAGCCAATAGCAAATCAATTAAACCTACCTAATTAGAAAGATAAGAAGTTAAGGTATGATGAAAGAAACGAAAATTGTTATTTTAACGGGTGCGGGTATTTCTGCAGAATCTGGACTATCGACATTCCGTGCACAAAATGGATTGTGGGAAGGATATGATGTTAATGATGTTGCAACCTATGAAGGTTATAGTCGCGATCCCATTGAGGTCCATTCTTTCTATAATATGCTACGAAAAAAATCACAAAGCCCTGAGGTAAAACCAAACTTAGCGCATTTTGCTTTAGCTGAGCTTGAACATAAGCTCGGCAGTGAAAATGTATTAATTGTGACACAAAATGTTGATAATCTTCATGAGCGGGCGGGTTCTAAAAATATTATTCACATGCATGGCGAATTATTGAAAGTTCGTAATGAGCAAACCGGGCAAATTATTGATTGTCATCAAGATGTGGATTATGTAAAAAATAAGCTTATTCGTCCACACATAGTATGGTTTGGTGAAATCCCATTAGAGATGAATAAAATTTACCATGCGCTTTCACAAGCTGACTATTTTATTTCGATTGGTACATCGGGCAATGTTTACCCGGCAGCGGGTTTTGTCGAGGTTGCTAATCAATCGGGGGCAAAAACTGTTGAGCTCAATTTAGAGCCGAGTTTGGGGGAAAGTTTATTTCAAACCAAAATTTACGGCCCTGCAAGTAAAATTGTGCCTGAATTTGTTAAAACATTAAGCGTTAATTAATTAAGTTTCTTCAAATATTTTTTCGTATCTAAATTTTCCATTTGGCCTAGAATCCATTTTGCTTTTTTTTGTGTAAGGATATTAGGATTAACTGGACTCCATTTTCTAGGATTAGGTAAAATTGCAGCCAGTAAACTAGCTTGCTCTTTGGTTAATTGCTTTGCACTGACACCAAAGTAGTGGCGTGAGGCGGCCTCAATACCAAAAATCCCTTCACCCCATTCAACGCTATTTAAATAAATCTCAAGTGTCCGTTGCTTTGACCAAATAAGCTCAATCCAAACTGTGAACCATGATTCAACACCTTTGCGGATCCAATTTCGCGATGACCATAAAAAAATATTTTTCGCAACTTGCTGAGTTATGGTACTGGCGCCACGGATTTTTCTATTATTTTTATTATAATTTAACGCACGGTTTATAGCCTTAAAATCAAATCCCCAATGATTGGCAAATTGCTGATCTTCAGCAGCTATAACGGCAATCTTAATATTATCTGAAATTTGATCCCAATCTTTCCAAATTCGTTGTTGATTAATATTCCAGTTAGCGATCTTTCTTTCGACCATCAACATGGAACCCCAAGGATTAACCCAACGCATAAGCAGAATAAGAAAAACAGAGAAAAGCATTAATCCAATGAGGACTTTCTTGGCAATGCTTATAGTTTTTCTTAGTTGAAATTTCATAGTGATAATATTAGTAAAAAAACAGTTAAGTAAAATACGATATATTAACGGCAAAATAAATAATTATTTATAAAATTCACAATTTGCTCTGGTTGATTAATATCTAATACAGGTAAAGATGTTATTAACGGCTCATCGCTAGCAACAGCAATGGTAAAATCATCAATAAATAATGGTTTTTGACATTGTTTTAGATGACACATAATTTTAGGAATTTTTTCATCTTTAAATCCCTCAATTAATATCACATCAACATCGGTAAACCGATTAATAAGCGTTTTTAGATCTGCTGGGGTATCGGGTGTTTCCTCAATCAATGCGTAACGTTTATCGCAGGCAACAATAGTTTGTAATGCTCCCGATTTGCGTAGCTCATAACTATCTTTGCCAGGGATATCTAACTCAATATCATGATGGGCATGTTTTAATGAACCTACTTTAATATTTCGCAAAACCATTAACTGAATAATCTTTTTTAGCAAAGTAGTTTTACCACATCCACTATATCCAGTGATACCAATAATTTTTTTATTATTCATAGATTCTCAACAATAACGTGCTATATTTAAACGTAAATATTATTTTATACAAGATTAATGATATGTACGATTTTTTAAATGATTATAATCAAACAGTACACCCTAAATTGTTAGAAGAATTTATCAATATCAATAATAAAAAGTTGATTGGATATGGCTTAGATGATTGTTGTAATGAAGCAATCGATCAGATTAGGAAAAGATTAAAATCCCCGAATGCAGACATACATTTTATGGCTGGTGGGACAATTACCAATTTAACAACCATTTCACATATACTAAAACCATATCAGGCTGTGATTGCAGCGGAAACCGGACACATCAATGTGCATGAAACGGGTGCAATTGAAGCCACAGGGCATAAGGTTGTAACGGTGAAAACTGAAGATGGAAAATTAACACCAGAATCCATAAAACCTGTTTTAGATTATCATTGTGACGAGCACATGGTCCAACCAAAGCTGATATACATTTCCAACACTACCGAATTAGGTACCCTATATACCAAACAAGAGCTAAAAAAACTGTATCAATTTTGTCAAAAAAATCATTTATATCTTTATTTAGATGGTGCGCGTTTAGCTATGGCATTAGGCGCTAAAGATAATGACATTACTTTCCCTGATTTAGCCAAATATACCGATGTATTTTATATTGGTGGCACTAAAGTTGGTGGTTTTGCTGGTGAAGCGTTGGTATTTAACAATCATACTATTAATCGCGACTTCCGTTTTAATATGAAACAAAAAGGAGCAATATTAGCTAAAAGTTGGATTATAGCTGTACAATTTAAAGCGTTAATGCAAAATAACCTTTATCTTTCATTAGGCAAACATAGCAATATGATGGCTGAAAAACTTACAAACTTATTTGAAAATGAGGGATTCACCTTTGCAGCCAAACCACAAACCAACCAGCTGTTTGTCAATTTACCGAATCAATTAGCCAAAAAAATTACTTCACGTTATGCTGTGGATAATTTAGGGCAAAGTGATCCAAACCATATTTGTTTACGTTTTTGCACTTCGTGGTCAACACAAGAAGTTGAAATAGAAAACTTTGCTCAAGAATTAAAAAAATTGCTTAAAAAATGACAGTAAGTTTTTATCTATCAAACTGTTAATAATTAAAATATAAAAAAAGTTGAGGAACGGGGTTTTTAAACAAAAAAATCAATAAGCTAACGTATAAAAAGGCTCGATTTGTGATTTATTTATTCGCCTCAATTACCAAATTGGCACTTTCTAGCATATCAACTGTATTAATATTGATAAAACTTGTAGGCGTATCGCTAAAATCAACAGCAGTTGCATGAATCTTCTTTAAAAACAACATCAGTTTGCGATCACCGTTTTCCAAATATTTTTTTAGTTGAGTAATGACAGATTTATTGATTAATAAAATGGTTGGATGATTATCCTTACCATCAAAAGGGAAAATAGCTTGATGAGTAGCTGAAAATTTTGCTAAACGAGCGAGCAAATCATCTGGTAAAAAAGGGGTATCACAACTAACAAATAAGTTCCAATCTGTATTGCTTCGTAATAAGCCACTATAGATTCCGGCAAGCGGCCCTAAAAATCCTGTTAAATCATCACCAAAAATAGGGTAGTTTAGCGAGCCATACTGATCATCATGCCGATTACAATTAATCATTATAAAATCGACTTGAGGTTTGATGCGATCAATTACATGTTGAAAAAGTGGTTTCCCAGCTAATAACATCAAGCCTTTATCCACACCATTCATGCGGTTACTCTGACCACCAGCTAAAATAATAGCAGTAATAGGCAGTTTTTCCATAAATTCTTTCTCTTTTACATTGCCAAAAAGCAAAATAACATTACTATATAGCAAAGTTATTTTTTAGACATAAAATATATTTGTTTATGAATCTTTTAAATGGACAATTTAAATTTAAAGCCGAGTATATACTAGAAGCTTATTAATATATAGATTGTAAAGTAAAGATTAACATAAAGGTTTATGTCATCACCTATCAACTTAGTTGAATAATTAAAAGGTAGTTATTATGAAATGTCATCGTATTGATGAGTTAATTGAGTTATTACAACCAGCTTGGGAAAATGATTCAGATCTCAATTTATTACAGCTTTTAGATAAATTGGGTAAAGAAGCTGGTTTTGATGGTAATTTAAAAGATCTTAGTGATGAAGTTTTAATTTATCATTTAAAAATGCGTAATTCAGATAAAAACGAAGCTATACCTGGATTAAAAAAAGATTATGAAGATGATTTTAAATCAGCAATATTAAAAGCTCGCGGAATTATTAAAGAATAAGGAGAATAAATTAAATGAAAAAAACGCTTATTGCTATTGGAGTATTATTAACTTCTATAACCTGTTTTGCGCAAGAAGCGCCAGCAGATAATAAAAATGATACTCAACCAGCTACAGCAAATGTTGCTGAGCAGTTAAAACCGATTGAACAAGGTGAACAATATGGTGTTTTACCATTTGAACCCTCTCCAGATAAAGAGGTTGTAGAGTTTTTCTCATTCAACTGCCCTAGCTGTTTTAAATTTGAAAGCGAATATCATGCAACAGACGCGATTGCTAAAGCTTTACCAAATGGTACTAAATTTAAACGTTATCATTTAGACAATTTTGGTCCGTTAGCTAAAGAGCTAGCTGAAGCATGGGCGGTGGCTAATGTATTAGGTATTGAAGATAAAGTGTCAGATGCACTTTATAAAGCTGTACAAACCGAGCGTAAATTAAAAACTGCTGATGATATTAAAGCTGTCTTTGCAGACTTAGGTGTTGATGCTGAACAGTTTGATAAAACCAAACAAAGTTTTTTAGTTAAAGCGTTTATGACACAACAAACTGAGGCCTATAACCAATTAAGACCTGAGTCAATTCCAACTGTTGTGGTTAATCGTAAGTTTTTTGTGAACTCACGTGGTCTTAATACTAAAAATACCACTGATTATGTCAAAGATTATGCGAGAGTTACTGCCTACTTAGTGGATTTAGATCCGCATGTTAAGGTAGAAATTGATAAAAAAACTGAAAGTGAAGAACAAAATAATTAATTTTTAAACGGTTATTAACAAATTGTCATCCCTTTGCAGTTTATCGTGCAAAGGGATTTTATTTTAATAGCGCTTTTTATTCTCTTTCTAATGCATAAATTGGATCAAGTTTTGCGGCTCGTTTTGCTGGAAAATACCCAAAAATTATGCCAATTATACTTGAACAGCTAAAGGCAGCGATAATTGAAATGATTGAAAAACGCATTGCAAATGATGTGACAAAATAATTAAAAATCCCACCGACCACAAATGATAATAAAATACCTAATGTTCCGCCGATCAAACACACTAATACCGCTTCGATTAAAAACTGTTGCAATATATCACTTGAGCGTGCTCCAACAGCCATGCGCACACCAATTTCTCGAGTTCTTTCGGTAACCGATACTAGCATGATATTCATTACCCCAATACCACCGACTAACAGTGATATAAATGCAATGGTTGAGATTAATAATGTTAACACCCAAGCCGAGGAATTAACCGTTTCACGGATACTATCTGAATTAAAGATAAAAAAGTCTTTAACACCATGCCGTTGTATCATGATTTTATTAATCGCTTGTTCAGCAACTGATAAATCAACATTATCATTAATCCGAACCGTAATACTTCTTAACGATGTTTGTCCAACCATGCGATTAATGACAGTGGTATAAGGTAACCAGATATTAAGACTCTCATTATTACCAAATCCCTGTTGTTGTTTGGTGGCAACACCAATTACTCTTACCGGCAATTGACCCACCATAAGAATTTTTCCAATTGGATTTTCATTCTTAAATAACTGTTTAACGGTATTTTCATCGATAACGGCATCTTGTGCTGATGATGCAACGCTAGCTTGGTCAAAAGCAATGCCTTGGGTGATGTTATAACCACGAACGGCAAAAAATTGCTCTCCCACACCATTTACTGTACCAGTCATCGCCAAATTTTTGACTCGAAAATAGACTGATGTTGCCAGATTTGGGGTCGTGCTATGAACAAAATTCTGTTTCGCTAAAAAGTCAGCATCGGATGAGCGAAGGGTGGTAATTTTATCTGCATTACGATCCCCAAATCCGCTACCGGGATAAATCTCTAGCGTGCTTGTTCCTAATGAGTTTATATTCGAGAGTATTTTTTGTTTTGTGCCTTCTCCTAATGCAACCATGGAAACGACAGAGGCTATGCCAATGATGATACCAAGCATGGTTAGAAAAGTGCGTAATCGTTGAGAACGCATCGACAATATCGCCATATTAAAGGCATCTCGAAAGCGATTGTATTTAGCTTGAAAGTTGTCTTGGGTTTTAGTGGTTTCGATCTGTTTAACTTGGCGATTATCTTTTTTTTCTTCTACCTGATAATTAGGATTGATTGAATCTGAGATAATATTTCCGTCACTGATTTCAATAATTCGCTCTGCACTTTGGGCAATATTGCTATCATGCGTTACAATAATCACAGTATGCCCTTGTTTATGAAGTTCTCGCAAGATAGCCATAACTTCTAATCCGCTTTTACGGTCAAGTGCGCCTGTTGGTTCATCTGCTAAAATAACTTGTCCGCCATTTATTAAGGCTCGAGCAATACTGACACGCTGTTGTTGACCTCCCGATAATTGACTGGGTTTATTATTAATTTTATCTTCAAGCCCTAAACGCGTTAATATTTCAATAGCTCGTTTTTTTCGTTGTTCATTAGTGATTCCTGCATAAATGGCGGGAATTTCAACGTTACCTTGTGCAGTTAAGGCGCTTAATAAATGATAGCGTTGAAAGATAAATCCAAAATGTTCTCGACGTAATTCAGCTAATTCATCGGGTGATAATTTATTGGTGGTTCGACCTCCAATTGTATAGACTCCCGAGCTTGGTTTATCTAAACAACCTAAAATATTCATTAACGTCGATTTGCCTGAGCCAGATGCACCAATAATGGCAACCATTTCACCGGCATTAATCGTTAAATTGATATTTTTAAGCACTTGTATGGTTGAATCACCGGCTGGAAATTCACGAACAATATTTTCAAGTTTGATAAGTGGATTATTTGTCATATCAAAATCTTATCCTCGGCGTGCGTCCATTAGGATTAAATAATGCGCCATTGTTACTACCAATAATGACGATTTCACCTTCTTTAAGTCCCGATTTGATTTCCACATTGATATTATTATTGATACCTAGACTGACTTCTCGTTCTTCAACATTATTATGTTGATCAAGTAGATAAATAATCGCTTTATTATCTGCTAAATTTTTTTGAACAGCTTGGGATGGAATAGTCAGTACATTTTTCGCTTCAGCTAACACAATATATACTTGAGCTGTCATTGAAATACGTAAAAGATGATCAGGGTTATCAACATCAAATAAACCATTGTAGTAAATTGCACTTTTGGTGGTAGATGATGCGCTTAACGTAGAGTTTTCAGTATTAATTGAGTCAGGTGCAGGCTCAATCGATCTTAATGTTAATCCCTCAAACCGCTTGTTTGGTTGTCCTAATATAGTGAAATAAACGGGCATACCTTTTTTAACACCAATAACATCGGCTTCCGAAATTTGTGCTTCAATGGTCATTTTATCCAATTGAGCGACTTTAACGATAGTCGGAGCACTTTGTACCGAGTTTACCGTTTGCCCTTGGTCGACAGGAATGGCAACAATAACACCATCAATTGGTGAGCGTATTTTGGTATAACCTAAATTAACTTTTGCAGTATCAACTGCCACTTGAGCGCTAACAATATCTGCATCAAGCGCTGCAATATCAGCTTTGATTGCATCAAGATCGGCTTTTGCTGAATCTAAATCTGATTGGACACCAACCCCTTTTTTAACCAGTTTTAATTGGCGTTCATAAGTTAGTTGATAGTTAACTAATTTTGCTTGCTTAGATGTACGCTGAGCTTCCAAGCTGTTTAATTTTGCTTCAGATTGTTTGAGATCGTTACTTTGTTTAAGATCATCAATCTCAGCAATCATATCTCCCTGCTTAACTTCATCGCCAAGTTCAACATACAATTTTTTGATTTGTCCAGAAACTTGTGCACCAACACTAACTTGTTTAAAAGCGCTTATAGTGCCATCAGCAAGAACCGTTTTCTCAACATTTCCTTTCGTTACTGGCGACGTAATATAATTAACGGCAGGCTCTGAAGGAAAAAAAATTAATTTTCCTAAATAAAGCACAACTAAAGTGGCAATAAAGATAACGATATATTTGAATCTAAAGAATTTTGCCAATTTTTCATCCTTTCGTTTTTGTTATTTTTTGAGCATTGTATCGTATTAATTTCATTTGCAATGATAACTAAAGATAATAAATTGTAATTTTTATGAAAATTTTTAACTGTATTAAAGATATTTCTGAATTGATAGAAAAATCACCTTTCTTTCAATATGTACTTAAAAATTTAATTATAAATATCATTAGATAATCATACATAGGAATACCTGTTTATTGCACAGAAAAAGTAGGCAATTCCTTATTAACTTACTAATGGAAATTAGTGAAGCTTTGAGACATTCCTTCGTTCAATTTACTAATAAAACTATTTGCGCGTCAAGCTGATAAGTTTCTAAAATAATTTAAAATTTTAATAACTTTTTAAGTGGATAATCTGATTAGGAACACTTATTTTGATATGCATTAGGCTTTAATTTCCAAATTTATGCAATTTTAGACCTTCAAAAACCCCGTTCCTCAAAATTTTTTGCAAAAGTTTTGTCAATACTTAATGTAAATGTAGATCCGTATTAGGATTTATTTAGTATTGCGTTATAATGGCGCAAATTTTTTATTCGTTAAAGATATTGTAGCAATGGCGTTAAAAATAACTGATAAGTGTATTAATTGTGATATGTGTGAACCTGAATGTCCAAATGAGGCCATTTCAATGGGGTTCGATACTTATGAGATTGATCCAAATAAATGCACTGAGTGTGTCGGTTATTATGATCATTCTACCTGTCAACGCGTCTGTCCAATTCAAAATGCGATTATTGCTGATCCAGAGCATGTCGAAACCCAAGAAGAGTTATTAGAAAAATTTAAGCAACTAACACATGCTTCTTAATCAGTTGTTTTAACTTCTATACGTAACTCTTTGGGAATTTCAAAAGTAATATTTTCTGAAATACCTTCGGTTTCAATCATTGATGTGCAACCTAAACTTTTTAGATGCTCAATAACTTGTTTAACTAAAATTTCTGGGGCAGAAGCGCCAGCGGTGACACCAATAGTTTGAGCATTTTCTAACCATTTAAGATTGATGTCTGAGGCGTAGTCGATTAAGTAGGCATTTTTGCTGTTTCGTCTTGCAAGCTCTGCTAATCGACTGGAGTTTGATGAATTTTTAGATCCAACCACTAAGACAATATCGGCTTGAGATGATAACTGCTTAACTGCTTGTTGGCGGTTAGTGGTGGCGTAACAAATATCGTTTTTACGAGGGCTACGAATATTGGGAAATCGATTTTTTAACGCTTCAATGATTTCTGCGGTATCATCAACCGATAAGGTTGTTTGTGTTGTAAAACAGAGATGATTGTCATTTTTTACTTGCAAGTTTTGTACATCTTTAATTGATTCGACTAAATAGATTCCACCTGCTGGATTACTATATTGTCCCATCGTGCCATCTACTTCAATATGGCCAGCATGACCAATAAGAATAACCTCTTCACCTCGATAGCTTGCTCTGGCGACTTCCATATGAACTTTAGTTACTAAAGGGCATGTTGCATCGAATATTCGTAGCTGGCGACGTTTGGCCTCATCACGAACTGTTTTAGATACCCCATGGGCAGAAAAAATAAGGATACTGTCGTCTGGGACATCATTGAGATCTTCGATAAATATTGCGCCAAGTTCTTTAAGACGGTTAACTACGTAGCGATTATGTACAACTTCATGGCGAACATAAACAGGAGCACCAAATAGCTCAAGCGCGCGTTCAACGATAGTAATAGCTCGATCTACTCCAGCACAAAAGCCACGAGGATTAGCGAGTATAATCTGCATATTAGTCAGTCTTTTTAGCATAATTGCTTAGGATGTAAAATCCAATACCTAAACAAATCGCACAATCAGCAATATTAAAAGTTGGGTAGTGCCAATCACCAAAATTGACATCTAGAAAGTCGACAACAAATCCATGGTAAAGACGGTCAAATAGGTTTCCTAATGCACCACCTAAAATTAATGCTAATGAAAAATTTTCTAATTTTTGCTTATGGTTACTGCGATATAACATATAAACAATTACGACACTAACAGCAAAAGCTACGGCAGCAAGTATCCATCGTTGACCTTCAAAAATACTGAAAGCTGCGCCAATATTATGTACATAGGTGATAGAGAAGAAGGGTAAAAGATTTACAGATTCAAATAAGTAAAAATTATTTATAATCCAGAATTTACTTGCGATATCGATAATAAAAACTACAACCGCAAATAATAACCAGTGAAGTCCGTTATCTTTTTTCATATAATTTATGCTCATTATTATAATACCGCCGACAATCGTCGGCGGTAAGTGTTCTTAATTGCTATAAAATTATTTTTATAGCCCTATTTATTTTTATATCACTTAGGCAAAATGTCTAACTTCACCATTACCATGAATGTTTTGTTCACAACGTTTACATAAGTGAGTGGTTGGGTTGTTATCAACTGTAAAATGCCAGCAACGAGGACATTTATCGCCTTGTGCTTTAGCAAGCTCAATTTTAAGACCTTGAATATCACTTTGTACCGCATGTTGTGGTGCATTTTCTAAAGGTTTCACCGTCGCTTGTGAAGTCAGTAATACAAAGCGTAATTCGTTTTCTAATTTAGCGAGAGCCGTTGCTATTTCGCTATTAGCATAAAGGGTTACCGCTGCTTCAAGTGATCCCCCGATAACTTTATCATTACGGCCTTGTTCTAAAACTTTATTGACTTCACTTCGAATAGCTAAGATTTGAGCCCAATAAGCACTGTTTAATGTTTCACTATCTGATAAGGTAAATAGCAAGGTATACCATTCATCTTCAAATACAAATTCAGATTTTTCAGAAGCAGGTAGATATTGCCAAATTTCATCAGCAGTGAATGATAAAACTGGTGCAATCCAACGAACCATTGCTTGAGCGATATGATATAACGCAGTTTGACAACTATGGCGCGCAACACTATCGCTTTTTGCTGTATATTGACGATCTTTGATAATATCTAAATAGAATGAGCCCATTTCGATTGAGCAAAATTGCATAATACGTTGTACGACTCTATGGAAATCGTAGTTTTCATAAGCTTGAATGATTTGCTCTTGAGCTTCTTTAGCTATACTGACAGCCCAACGATCAAGTACTACCATATCTTCTGGTTTAACCATATCTTTAGCTGGATCGAAACCATTTAAGTTAGCCAGTAAGAAGCGTGCGGTATTACGAATACGACGGTAGCTATCGGCTGCACGTTTAATGATTTCATCTGAATAACTCATTTCGCCTGAATAATCAGTCGATGCAATCCACAAACGTAAAATATCTGCCCCAAGTTTATTCATCACTTCTTGTGGGGTCACAATGTTACCAAGTGATTTAGACATCTTACGTCCTTGTCCATCGACCACAAAACCGTGAGTTAATACTTGTTTATACGGTGCTTTGTTATCAATTGCCGTTGATAGCATTAATGAAGACATAAACCAACCACGATGCTGATCTGAACCTTCTAAGTACATATCGGCTTCGTGCCCTGCAAATTCAGGACGCACGCCAACCACTGAGTAGAATGTTGAGCCTGAATCAAACCATACATCTAGTGTATCGGGCACTTTACGATAATCATCAGCATCAGGACCTAATAAATCTTTAATATCGGCATCCCACCATGCTTGAATACCGTTTTGTTCAACCAATTTAGCCACTTTCTCAACTAGTTGTAGTGTGTCTGGATGTAACTCTTCAGTTTCTTTATGCACAAATAGCGTCATAGGCACGCCCCATGTGCGTTGACGTGAAATACACCAATCAGGACGGTTCGCTACCATAGTTTCAATTCGAGCTTGTCCCCAATCTGGAATCCAACGAACTTGTTTGATCTCTTTTAGTGATCGAGCTCGTAAACCTTGTTTATCCATACTGATAAACCATTGTGGTGTTGCACGGTAGATAACAGGCGTTTTATGTCGCCAGCAACAAGGATAGCTATGTTCAATATTTTCAAAGTGTAGTAAAGCATTGCGTTCTTTTAATAGTTCAACTACCACTTTATTGGCTTTGAAAACAAACAAACCATCTAAACCAACGCCTGTTCCAGGTAAATAACAGCCATTGCCACCAACAGGGTTAGCAACTTCAAGCCCATATTTTTGACCAACTAAAAAGTCTTCAACACCGTGACCAGGCGCAGTGTGCACTGCACCTGTACCTGCGTCAACTGTCACATGTTCACCAAGTACAATTGGTTCATCAAACTCAAGGAAAGGATGTTTAAAGCGTAATAGCTCAAGCGCATCACCTTTACAGCTGCCAAGTACTTTCCATTCTGAAATTTCGGCACGTTTCATGACTGATTCGACCAGATCAGCGGCTAAAATTAAGCATTCTTTATCGTTTATTTGTACTAGTTGATACTCAAATTCAGCATTTAAGGCAATACCTCGGCTGGCAGGTAATGTCCAAGGTGTTGTCGTCCAAATCACGGCATAAATAGTTAGGTCGGTATTAACACCAAATTTACTTGCAACAGCTTGGTTATCTACGGCTTTGAATTTTACATCTATTGCGGGCGATGATTTATCATAATATTCGACTTCAGCTTCCGCTAAAGCTGACATACAATCTGTACACCAATAAACTGGTTTAGCACCTTTGACTAAATGCCCATTTTGAATCACTCTACCTAAAGCACGAATAATATTCGCTTCAGTATCATAGTCCATTGTACGGTATGGATTTTGCCAATCCCCAAGCACACCCATGCGAATAAAATCAGCTTTTTGTAATTCAACTTGTGAAGCAGCATAATCACGACAAATTTGGCGAAACTCAGCTGGTGTTACTTTTACACCTGGTTTACCGACTTGCTCCTCGACTTTTTGCTCAATCGGCAAACCATGACAATCCCATCCTGGAATATATGGGGAGTCATAACCACTTAAGCCTTTTGATTTGATAATAATGTCTTTAATAATTTTATTAACGGCATGACCAATATGAAGTTTTCCGTTTGCATAAGGAGGGCCATCATGCAGAATAAAAGCTTTTTTGCCTTTTTTGCCTTGACGGATTTTGCGATAAAGTTCTTTATCGTACCAATTTTGCAACATCGCCGGTTCACGTTTAGCAAGATCACCTCGCATAGGGAATCCGGTTTCCGGTAAATTCAATGTGTTTTTATAGTCTGTCATGCTGATTTATTCCAGTTAATTTTTGTTGAAACTACTTTTTAATTGGTTAATTTTGCACTGATCTGTTTCGCAGTGCAAACATCTTGTGCAATTTGTTGTTTTAAATCGGTTAGCGAATCAAATTTTTTCTCGTCGCGTAACTTATGAACGAATATAACGTCTAAATATTGTCCATAAATATCACCTGAAAAGTCAAATAGATTAACCTCTAAAATAGCCTTTTTGCCTTCAATGGTTGGTCTTATACCGATATTGGCAATGCCATGATAATGCTGATTACTACAACAGTTTTTGACTTTTACAAAATAGACGCCTTGTAAAGCGGGTTTTTTTCGATTTAAATGAATATTGGCTGTCGGAAATCCTAATTGTCTGGCTAACGCATAGCCATGAACCACTTTCCCTTCAATGGCGTAATTACGGCCTAAAAGGCAATGAGCCAATTTAAAATCACTATTAAATAATGCCTCACGAACAGCCGTACTGCTGATCCTTAAATCATTCCAAACAAACGTAGGCATACTCTCAACTACAAATTGATTGTTATGAGTATATTGTTGTAAAAGATTAATATCACCTTTACGCTCACGACCAAATCGGAAATCATCACCAATAACAATATATTTAGCTTGTAATTTGTTTATCAACCAATCTTGAATAAAATCTGGGGCTAACATATTGGCAAAGGTTTGGGTAAATGGCACCGCAATAATATAGTCGATACCCAATTTTTTAATTAATTCCACTTTTTCTTTAAAAGACGTTAACCTAGCGGGAGCATTTTGTTTGCAAAAAAACTCTAAAGGTTGAGGCTCAAATAACATAACCACTGTTGGTAAGTTTAATTTCTTACTTTGTTTTATTAAATGGTTAATTAATTGTTGGTGTCCTAAATGCACGCCATCAAAGTTGCCCAATGTAAGTACACATTGAGTAAATTGATTGTTTAAATTATCAATACCGCGAATGATCTTCATGAAAGCGTGCTATTAATTGTGATGTTTTAACTAAAATAGCTGTGAATTATACCAATCTTTCTTAAAGATGCACGTAATATAAAGTTGATTTGTATTTGATTTTGGGATTTTGATGAATAATCAATTCCCATACGACTGTCACAAAAATCCACTGAATTTAGATTGTTACCAAAAAATCCGACAATAAGCCAGTTCTTTTGCCCGTTTTTTATATTCAGCTTGTTGCTCATTAGGAATAAAAAATCGGTTTTTTTCTATCTCTTCGCACTCTTTTACATCGCGTTTAATGTGCTCTGCTTCTTCTTTTGAAATTCGAAAGAAATGGGTATTAAATATACCGATTTTTGTATCATCATCCATAGTTACTTTGTTTTCTAAACCAAAATTTCTTTCTGATGGATAAGCCAGTCCGTCGAAATAGTCTTGTGATTTTGTGAGTTTTCGCATTGCAATGGTTTGGCCATTACCATAAACGTAGTTTTCATTGATAAAGTAATTGTCTCCTTGTTTACTTATTTCAACAAGATTGGCGATCGACGCCGTATGTTTATAATCCGGACCACCTTCAACCCAAAAACCAATAAATTTATCATTATGATTAGATTCCTGTTCAGAACAGGCTGTAATAAACAGTATCATAAACATGAGTGATAAATATTTCATTCAATATCCTTATATTATTAGTGATTTAATGCGCGTAAAAACTCTTGTCGGGTACTTGGATTAGTTTTAAATCCTCCCCCTAATGCGGTCGTGGTTGTTAAACTATTGGAATCTTTAATACCACGTGCTTTAACACAATAGTGAGTTGCATCAATTGAAACAGCAACATTAACTGTTCCTAATAGCGTCTGTAGTGCCACCAAAATTTGTTGAGTTAATCTTTCTTGCACTTGCGGGCGCTGTGAAAAGAATTCAACAATTCGATTGATTTTCGATAAACCAATCACTTTATCTTTAGGGATATAAGAAACGGTGGCTTTACCGTCAATGGTCACAAAATGGTGCTCACAAACACTGGTTAAAGTAATATCACGAACGGTAATCATTTCATCAACCTGCATTTTGTTTTCAATCAGGGTGATTTTGGGAAAGTTATGATAGTTAAGTCCGGAAAAAATCTCATCAACATACATTTTTGCAACGCGATGTGGAGTTTCAGCAAGGCTATCATCACTCAAATCAAGTTCCATAAGTTTCATGATTTCTCGGAAATGTGCTTCTATTTTTGCTTTCCGTTCGCTATTGTCCATAGGTAAACGACATGATGGGGTTTCAAGATTTTTAGCTGCTAGTGCTTTTTTGACCTCTTGTGCTGCAGGACTTAATTCTGTCATTTATTTGATACTCAGACGAAAATAGATATCAGTATTATATAATAGTGATATAGGGATATACAGTATTTTTAATTAATCAATTTGACTTAAAGATCGATGCGATCTCGAATATTTTTACACTATATTATCGGTGTTCACAAGAATATTGTTACTAATTAGGTTATACTACTAATAACAGTATTAAATAACATTTGGGTAACTATTAATGCCAAATAATACGCCAATTATTTTGATTGATGGCTCTTCTTATCTTTATCGTGCTTTTTTTGCATGTCCTCCATTAACTAATTCCAAAGGTGAGCCAACAGGGGCTATTTTTGGTGTAGTCAATATGATACGCAGTCTAATGAATCAATATGATCCCACTCATATTGCTGTCGTTTTTGATGCGAGTGGCGGATCTTTCCGTAATGAACTTTATAGCGAGTATAAAGCAACTCGAGCAGAAATGCCCGAAAATTTACGACCTCAAATTGAACCAATTCATACTATTTTAAAAGCGATGGGATTACCACTGCTTTGCGTAGATGGTGTTGAGGCTGATGATGTGATAGGCACATTGGCTAGACAAGCAGAAAAAGAAAACCTTGAGGTACTAATCAGTACTGGTGACAAAGATATGGCACAATTAGTCAGTGATAAAATCACACTAATAAATACCATGAATAACACAATTCTTGATCCAGAAGGTGTTATGAAAAAATTTGGTGTGCCGCCAGAAAAAATGATTGATTATTTAGCACTAAGAGGTGATACGTCTGATAATATTCCTGGTGTTCCGGGAATTGGAGAAAAAACGGCACTAAATTTATTAACGCATTTTGAAAGTTTAAATGATATTTATAGCCATTTGGATGAAATTCAAAAATTGCCTATTCGTGGTGCTAAATCATTGAAAAGTAAATTGACTGATCATAAAAAAGAAGCTGACCTTTGTTATTTATTGGCAACAATTAAAACGGATGTTCCATTAGATTTTACGACGGAACAATTGCTTATAGGTGATATTGATGCAACTAAATTAGTTGAATTGTTTGCTTATTATGATTTCCATCGTTGGCAAAAAGAATTAATCGCTGGTAACTTTTTAAATCAGCAAAGTCAAATTCCTGTTGAAATTGCAGGGGAATCGCCCTCAATTGACCAAGAAGAGCTAGAGACTGAAGTACACGAAAAGGATTATCAATGTATTTTAACCAATACACAATTAGATGAATGGATTGCAACATTAACTAGTTGCGAAGCCTTTGCATTTGATACGGAAACGGATAATGTCGATCATTTCCATGCTAAGCTTGTTGGGATATCGCTAAGTGTTACTCCAAATCAAGCTGCTTATATTCCTCTAGCTCATCAGTACCTAGATGTTCCAGAACAGCTACCGCTTAATGATGTATTGGCAAAATTAAAACCAATATTAGAGAATCCTCAAATCAAAAAAATCGTCCAAAATGCCAAATTTGACTACAGTGTATTAGCCAATTATGGCATTCAAGTGCAAGGTATCGCTTATGACACCATGTTAGAGTCCTATGTATTAAATAGCACTCAACGACATGACATGGATAGTATGGCAAAACGCTATTTGAAATATAAAACGATTACTTATGATGAATTAACTAAAGTCGGTAGAAAGCAATCAAGTATTGATACTATTGATGTTGAAAAAACAACTCAATATGCAGCAGAAGATGCCGATATTACTCTTCAATTACATCAAATATTATGGCCACAGCTAGAAAAAAATGAAAAACTGACTAAGTTATATTCAGACATTGAAATGCCACTAGCAATTATTTTAGCTGACATGGAAAGAACAGGGGTTCTTGTTGATGCTGAACAGTTAAAAGCGTATTCAAAAGAACTTAGCAAAATATTAAAGGATACTGAAGAAGAGTTACAATTCCTTGCGGGTGAAAAATTTAATCCGGGTTCACCAAAACAAATTCAAGCAATTTTATTTGATAAACACCAATTACCCGTGCTCAAAAAAACACCTAAAGGTGATCCTTCAACCAGTGAAGAAGTATTAAATGAATTAGCAAATACATATGTATTACCTCGTAAAATTTTATATTACCGTGGTTTAGCCAAATTAAAAAATACTTATACAGATAAACTACCGTTGATGATTAGCCCAATCGATCACCGAATTCATACCAATTACAACCAAATTGGTACTGTAACAGGACGATTATCATCAAACGACCCTAATTTACAAAATATTCCTGTTCGAACCGAGGAAGGTCGCCGTATTCGCCAAGCATTTATCGCCCCAAAAGGTTATAAAATTATTTCGGCTGATTATTCACAAATTGAGCTACGTATTATGGCGCATTTATCGCAGGATAAAAGTTTGTTAAATGCTTTTGCCCATGATAAAGACATTCATCGGGTAACCGCGAGTGAAATTCTAAGTAAACCCGAGCCAGAAGTTACCGCTGAAGAGCGAAGAAGAGCTAAAGCTGTAAATTTTGGATTAATTTATGGCATGAGTGCTTTTGGGTTATCTAAACAAATTAATATTCCTCGTAAAGAAGCAAAATTCTACATTGACCGTTATTTTGAGCGTTATCCTGGTGTACAAGTGTATATGGACAGAATTCGTCAACAAGCATCCGAGCAAGGCTACGTTGAAACCTTATCAGGAAGACGATTATATTTACCCAAAATAACCTCATCTAGAGTTAATGAAAAACGAGGTGCAGAGCGTGCTGCAATTAACGGACCAATGCAAGGTACAGCCGCTGATATTATTAAAATAGCTATGATCAAAATGAGTGAATGGATTAAAACCCAGTCTAACGGTAATATCAGAATGTTAATGCAAGTACACGATGAACTTGTATTTGAGGTTAAAGAAGAGCTTGTTAATGAATATAGTAAATCAATTAAATCTATCATGGAAAATTGTTATCAACTTTCAGTACCATTAAAAGTGGATGTTGGTATTGGTAATAATTGGGATGAAGCGCATTAATCGCTTTGATAATTTATATTTTTATACTCGATTATATATTGAGTAACTACTTAAATTAGTTGCTAATTTTGTCTATTACTGACGGCTTGCTGAAACCTTTTGACGTGTTAAAATAAGCAACTAAATTGAACTTATTGCAATTGCCTTTCCTATTTTATGGAAAGCGGTTAAATAAAAAGAGCATGAGTGACAAATTGACATTTTAGGGCTCTTTATTAATAGGATTATTTCATGAAAATTAAAACCCGTTTTGCGCCAAGCCCAACAGGTTACTTACATGTTGGTGGTGCACGTACTGCGCTTTATTCTTGGCTTTATACCCGCCATGCGCATGGCGCCTTTGTATTGCGTATTGAAGATACCGACCTTGAACGTTCAACACCTGAAGCGATTGACGCGATTATGGAAGGTATGAATTGGTTAAAATTATCATGGGATGAAGGCCCATATTTTCAAACTAAACGTTTTGATCGTTATAATCAAGTTATTGACGAAATGTTAGCCAATAAAACGGCTTATCGTTGTTATTGCTCAAAAGAGCGCTTAGAAAAATTGCGCGAAGAGCAAATGGCAAAAGGCGAAAAAGCGCGTTATGACGGTCATTGTCGTTGTGATGAAGTGCAAAAACAGCATTCACACACCGAACCACATGTTGTTCGTTTTGCTAATCCGATTGATGGCGTTGTTATTTTTAACGATTTAATTCGTGGTCCGATTGAAATTGCCAATAAAGAGCTTGATGACTTAATCATTCGTCGCACTGATGGTTCTCCAACTTATAACTTTTGCGTCGTTGTTGATGATTGGGATATGGAAATTACCCATGTTATTCGTGGTGAAGATCATATTAATAATACGCCTCGCCAAATTAATATTTTAAAAGCACTAGGCGCACCATTACCTGAATATGGTCATGTATCAATGATTTTAGGTGACGATGGACAAAAACTCTCTAAACGTCATGGCGCAGTGAGTGTGATGCAATACCGTGATGATGGTTATCTGCCAGAAGCCTTGCTTAACTATTTAGTTCGTCTAGGCTGGTCTCATGGCGATCAAGAGATATTTTCAGTACCAGAAATGATTGATTTCTTTTCATTAGATGCAGTAAGTAAATCTGCCAGTGCATTTAATACTGAAAAATTACTTTGGTTAAATCATCATTATATTAACCATTTAGATGCTGATTATGTTGCACAGCATTTAGTTTGGCATATAAATCAGCAAGGTTATGATTTAACACAAGGTCCTGATTTAATTACTATAGTGAAACTATTTGGTGAACGTTGTAAAACATTGAAAGAAATGGCTGAGTCATGTACTTATTGCTATCAAGATTTTGATGAGTTTGATGCTGATGCAGCTAAAAAACATTTACGACCTGTTGCAAAAGAACCTTTAGAGCTAATCAAAGCTAAAATTGCAGCAATTTCAGATTTTGATTGGCAAATTGATAAAATTCATCATGCTATTGAGGCAACAGCCACCGAGCTTGAAGTCGGGATGGGTAAAGTAGGTATGCCACTTCGTGTTGCAGTGACGGGAATTGGGCAATCGCCTTCTGTTGACGCAACTGTTTATGCTGTTGGCAAAAAACGTACATTAGCAAGAATTGACAAGGCATTGGCTTATATTGCTAACAGAGAACAAGCATAATAATCGCCGATACTATTCGGCGATCCACTTGTTGAGAGTTTATTATGGCTCGCTTAAAAAAACGTTATTGGATTCCATCTCTTATATTACTCATAATAGTGATATTAAGCTTATATGGTTGGCGATATTGGTTATCATTCAAGGATGAACATAATCTTTCTATAGATTGGCAAGGTATTGATATCGGCCTCGGCGGATTATCTTTTGATGAACTAACTATTTCACAACAGCCACAATTATCGTTAAAAGCGAGCAATGTCAAACTATCGTTGTCAACCTTTACGGCAAAAAGTATTGATATTTACTGGTCCGATTCAACTGAAAAATCAGGCTTGCCAAAGGTGACCGATACACCAGAGCTCAATCAATCTTCTCCTAATTCTTCCACTGTATCGACTATCATTTATTGGCTTCCAAACAACATCAATGTCGACTCTTTAACATTTTATCAACAAAAAAAAGAGTTAGTTAACCTGAAGGTTCAGGCCACTAAAGATCAAAATACAATACAACTTAATCTATCAAGTAATAATCAACACACATTAACTGCAAACCTTTCGTTTGATCAGTTAAATTCTTGCTTCGAAATCAAAGAGGGTGTCTTGACGACTTCCTTGAATCAATTTGGAATAGAAAAAGGTAATCTGACTTTACCATTTACTGGGGTTTTAACTAGCGATAAAGTTATTTTAAAGAGTTCAGACAACGCTTTTTTTAATATTGAAAAAGCGAAATTTTCAGATGACTTAATTGTTAAACCATTAGCAGGAAAGCTAATCTTTGAAGTAACCATACCTATTTCGCTTGAATCGAAACAAATTAATGCAAAATCAACATTAACAATTACTAAATTTGATGGGATATTTAAAGCAAGTGAATTTAAATCCGCAGTTGGCAACATCGATATTTCGTTTAATAACAATCAATTTACTATTTCAACGCCAGCATTAACTATTCAACAAGTTAATATTGGTGTTAATTTCGAGAAAATTAGATTAGCAGGGAGTTATTCAGCATCGCTAAATGCACTGAATAAAGGGCTAGTGAAATGGACGAAAGCGCAAGCCGCTATTTTTTCTGGTTTAGTTTTTCTTGATCAAGGGCAATTGAATTTAGCTAAATTACCCCAACAATTTAATTTAAGGCTAAAAAAGATACAATTGAAAGATATCTTGGCTAAATATCCTGCTGACGGTTTAGCAGGAAATGGCGCAATTGATGGCACATTGCCAATAACATTATTGCCGTCCAGTAAAAAAGGAACAGCTTTTAATGAAGTCGTCATAAAAAACGGTCAGTTAGTTACTGTTAATGAGGGATATTTACAGTTTGAAAATACGGCACTTAAAAATTATGCCCAAGCTAATCCGAATATGAAAATTCTCACTGATATAATCAAAAATTTTCATTATACTAAGTTGTCGGGTATGGTGAGTTATCAAAATGAAATTGCTAAATTGGGACTAAATATTCAAGGTAATAACCGTGATGTTGAAAACGGTAAAGCGGTGAATTTGAATATAAATCTTGAAGAAAATATTGCAAAACTATTAATAAGTTTGCAACTTTCCGATCAAATTAACGAACCTATTCGCAAACGTATTGAAGCGTATTTAAAAAGGAAATCTTGATAGATAAGAGGTTATTCTATGATTAAAACTATTATTACAATTATAGCGTGTAGTGCTGTACTAATGGGTTGTACGCCAACGGTGAAAGTGCAAGCACCAAATGAACCAATTAATATCAATTTGAATGTTAAGATTGATCACGAAATTAATATCAAAGTGGACAAAGCACTAGATAATATTATTAATAAATCAGGTTTATATTAAATTGCTAATATTATCCGTAATGAGTGCATAAAAACGACTTTTATAGCAAAACATTTAAATCTCAACCGTTTTTACATATTCAATTCATCTTAAAATGATGTATTTAATAAGGAGTCTGTTATGAATAAAAAAGCGATAGTAGCATTATTATCAATCTTATTAGCTTTGCCGGTTTTTGCTTTAAATTTAGATCAAGCCATTAATTCATTAGCTCAAGCAAAAGCAAATGGTTTAGTTGGAGAACAAACCGATGGTTATTTAGGCGTTGTAAAAAATGAAGGTAATGCAAGCGAAATTGCCCAATTAATTAACCAAGCTCGTAAGCAAGAGTACCAAAAAGTATCAGCTGAAAGTAACGTGCCTCTAGTTGAAGTTCAAAACAAAGCAGGAAGTAAAGCTCAAGAAAAAACACCTGCTGGTCAATATATCAAACAGCAAGGGCAATGGATAAAAAAATAAAAGCAATCTTTATTATAGGAAAAGTATAACGATATTGTACTTTAATTGTTAATCAATAATGTGTATCCTGTTATTTTTGTGATTTGCTTGCAATAATATTTAAAATAAATTTTATTAGTAAATAGTATCGCTATAGCGATTTTAAATGGAGAAATTCAATGTGTTCGATTTTAGGTATTCTTGATATTAAATCAGATCCGGAACAGCTACGAACAAAAGCATTAGAGCTATCAAGCCTGCAACGTCATCGTGGCCCTGATTGGTCTGGTATTTTTGCTTCTGATAAAGCGATTTTAGCTCATGAACGTCTATCAATTGTAGATGTTAATACTGGATCTCAACCGCTTTATAATAAAGATAAAACATTAGTTTTAGCGGTTAATGGCGAAATTTATAATCATCAAGAACTCCGAAATCAGTACAAAGATCGTTATGAATTCCAAACCGGATCTGACTGTGAAGTGATCTTAGCTCTATATCAAGAAAAAGGTATACACTGCCTTGATGACTTACAAGGCATGTTTGCGTTTATTCTTTATGATATTAATAAAGGCACCTATTTTATTGGTCGTGATCATATCGGTATCATTCCGATGTACATGGGACATGATGAAAACGGCACGTTTTACGTTGCATCTGAAATGAAAGCGTTGGTTCCGGTTTGTAAAACTATTGAGGCATTTCCTCCTGGAAGTTACTTATCAAGTACTGAAGGTGAAATTAAAACCTATTACAAACGTGATTGGATGGAATATGATAACGTCAAAGATAATAAGACAGATATCAATGAACTTCGTGTTGCACTAGAAGAGTCTGTTAAAAGCCATCTTATGTCAGATGTACCTTATGGTGTTTTATTATCAGGTGGACTAGATTCTTCTGTTATTTCAGCAATTACTAAAAAGTTTTCTGCTCGTCGCGTTGAAGATCATGAAAAATCAGAAGCATGGTGGCCACAATTGCACTCATTCGCGGTTGGTTTAAAAGGTGCCCCAGATCTTAAGGCTGCACAAGCAGTTGCTGATCATCTAGGTACTGTTCACCACGAAATTAACTTCACCATTCAAGAAGGTATTGATGCAATCCGTGATGTTATTTATTTTATCGAAACGTATGATGTAACAACGATTCGAGCCTCAACCCCAATGTATTTAATGGCAAGAAAAATTAAAGCAATGGGTATCAAAATGGTCCTATCAGGTGAAGGTGCTGATGAAGTATTTGGTGGATATTTGTATTTCCACAAAGCGCCAAATGCCAAAGAGTTCCATGAAGAAACTGTTCGAAAATTAGCTGCGTTACATATGTATGATTGTGCACGTGCTAATAAAGCAATGGCTGCATGGGGCGTTGAAGCGCGTGTACCTTTCTTGGATAAAAAATTCTTAGATGTGGCAATGCGTATTAATCCGAAAGATAAAATGTGTGGTAGTAACGGTAAAATGGAAAAACACATTGTTCGTGAAGCATTTGAATCTTACTTACCAGCATCAGTGGTATGGCGTCAAAAAGAACAATTCTCTGACGGTGTAGGCTACAGTTGGATCGATACCTTAAAAGAAATTGCTGAAAGCAAAATTACGGATCAACAGCTAGAAAATGCAAAATTCCGTTTCCCATACAATACGCCAACATCAAAAGAAGCGTATATGTATCGTGAGATTTTTGACGAATTATTCCCTGTTGAAAGTGCAGCACACTGTGTACCAGGTGGCCCAACCGTTGCTTGTTCAACTGCAAAAGCGATTGAATGGGATGAATCATTTAAAAATCTAAATGATCCCTCAGGCCGTGCAGCAGTTGGTGTACATAATGATGCTTATAAAAAATAGCAATCTTAAATTTTATAAAGGGCATGATTGCCCTTTTTTTATGTCTTGAACTCGTTAATGCTACATTCCTAAAGCTATATTCTTAAAGTCCTCCAGCATTATTAGTATATTTTCTGATAGAAAATAAATATCCCCTTATCAAAGCCGATTTTTATAATATTTCTTAAATATGTGATCTAAATTCATTTTTTTTTAAATCATTTTAATTATAATCAATGTTACCTGTCACATTTAAGTTAAAAAGAGGTTTATGAGCGTTAATTTTTTATAAAAAAGCAATAACGTTTATCTTTTATAAATTAGGAGTATGGAGTGGATAATTATAAAATTGCGATAATTAACTCAAGTAGTTTTGGAAAGTATTTTCCAGATCATTTAAAACGATTAGAAAAAATTGGTGAAGTAAAGCATTTTACTTTTGATAATGATATACCAGGGAAGGAATTAGCAAAGGCTTTAGAAGGTTTCAATATTTTTATTGCTAGTGTTAGACCTTTTTTTAACAAAGATTTTTTTGATAATAAAAAAGACCCTTTGTTTTTAATTTCTCGTCATGGAATAGGTTTTAATAATGTTGATGTTGTTGCTGCAAGGGAACATGGAACGATTGTAACAATTGTACCGCCTCTAGTGGAGCGAGATGCTGTAGCCGAAAATGCAGTGACTAATTTACTTGCATTAATTAGGCAAACAGTTCAGTCACAAGCTGCAGTGAAATCAAATGATTGGAAAAAAAGAGCCTCTTTTTTGGGTATCAATGTTACGGGTAAAGTTGTTGGCGTTATTGGCTGTGGGAATATTGGAAGCCGTGTGGCAGAAATTTTTAAACACGGATTTAATGCGCGCTTACTTGTTGTAGATCCAAACGTAAATAAACAATGGGCTAATCAACATAATATTGAAATTGTTGATTTAGAGTATTTGCTAAAACATGCGGATATCATTTCTCTAAATGCTTCATTAAATGAAACTAGTTATCATATCTTAAAAGATCACCAATTTTCTTTAATGAAAAAAGGCGTTTACATCACCAATACAGCTCGAGCTGAACTAATTGATGAAAATGCACTATTACACGCATTAAATGAAGGTATTGTCGCTGGTCATGCAACTGACGTAATGTATGTCGAGCCTTCATATAACGATAATCCTTTAGTTCAACACCCAAAAGTTCTTGTTACTCCACATACATCCGCTTATGCCATTGAGTGTTTGCAAGGTATGGGGGAGAAATGTGTCGAAGATGTAGAGAAATTTGTCAATAAGCAAGAATTACAATCAATTGTTTCTTAAAATTTTTTAAACATTATAAAAAAATCGAGGAGTTTATATATGCAAGAAATGCATGTAACGTTTCTTCAAGCAACCATTATTTCAATATGGGTTGCAATGGTAATGTCTCGGGGGCTGGGTGGAGCAACATTAACACTCAGATTCTCACCGATGATGACGGGGTTAATTGTTGGAATAGTCTTTAATGATATTTCAAACGCGATGATAATAACCGCAGCAATACAGTTAATTTATATGGGGGTATTTTCTCCTGGCGGACAAATGCCATCAGAACCCGCAATTGCAACTGCTGTCGCTGTACCTGTCGCATTACTCGGCGATATGCAACCAGCAGCTGCGGTGGCGGTAGCCGTACCTGTTGGTTTGTTAGGATCGTATTTATACCAATTAAGATTTTTCCTCAATACAATGATTATGAAATTAACTGAACGATATGCTGACGAAGCTAACAGTTCGGGATTAACTTTATCAATTATTATCTTACCAATCATTTGTAGTGTCGCACTCTTTTTACCATTTATGTTTGTCGCACTCTATTTTGGTGCGCCAATAATTGCAGATATCATTAAATCCAATGCTGGTGGACTTGTTTTCCATATTCTTAATGTAATTGGTGGTGGTCTTGCAGCAGTAGGTATTGCTCTGACTATTTATGTTATCGGTAAGAAAAATTACATCATTTTCTTCTTATTAGCTTACTTCATGGCCGTAATTGCAAAACCACTGAATATCACAATGGTTACCTACGCAATTGTCGGCGCTATTGTTGCGTTTATCTTTGTCCTTGCAAAGAATGAAGCGGTTAATTCTGCGGCTGAGCAACCTAGAAGTAATTCAAATAACCAAGTAGATGATGACGATTATTAATCTTTAATTGATTAATAAATTAAAAAGAGGAATTTATAATGACTGAAATCGTACAAGAAAGTATTGATCTCAAACCGGAAGCAATAACTAAAAAAGATATCACTATTGCATGGTTACGTTGGTATTATGCAAATGAAATCCCACACTCATTTGACCGCTATCTAGCCGCTTCTTTAATGTGGGGATTGATGCCAATTCTCAAAAAATTATATAAATCAAAAAGTGAGCTTTCTGCCGCTTATCAAAGACACTTATTGTTCTTTAACACTCAATTAACCTGGGGTGGCGGAACAATTTCAGGAATTATGGCGTCACTAGAAGCTGTAAGAGCAGATGAAGTTTATCAAAAGAAACCGATCAGCATTGATAACGACGTTCTCTATAATACAAAAGCTGGTTTAATGGGGGCTTTAGCCGGAATAGGTGACGCAATCGACTCTGGAACAGTGCAATATATCTTTATTGCAATTGCGCTTCCTTGGGCTCAAGAAGGCCTAGCAATTGGTGCTTTATTTCCTTTCATTGCATTTGTTATCTATCAACTTTTTGTTGGGTACTATTTTGCTCAGTTAGGATTCAAATTGGGTAGAAATGCAGCTACCGAAGTGGTTGGTAATAAAATGCAAATGGTCATTGAAGGCTTATCCATTCTAGGCCTATTCATGATGGGTATTTTAGCTGCTAACTACATAAAAGTATCATCAAGTTTGAAATTCAATTTATCCGGTAAAGAATTTGTCATCCAAGATACGTTGGATAAAATCCTACCGGGTGTATTGCCTCTTATGGTCGTGATGGGATTATATTTCTATTTTTCTAAGAAAGGGTTAAAAGTAACTCAAGCATTAGTTGGATTAACCATAATACTTGGTGTATTAGCAGCCATTGGAATTTTATAAAATTAAAAAAATATAGAGGTAAAATTATGGGAAAAGTAGTGTTAGCGCGTGTAGATAGCCGCCTTATTCATGGTCAAGTTGCAACTAATGTCTCTAAAGCAGCTGGAGCAAATGCGTTATTTGTAGCCGATGATTACTCAGCAAATGATGAATTTACTAAAAATATTATATTAGGTGCTGGGGCAAGTACAGGACACAAAATAAGAGTATTAAAAGAAGATGGCGCGGTAAGATATTGGAATGATCGCCAGTATGATGATTTTAATGTTATTTTGATAACAAAAAATATAGAAGTTATGTATAAAATCATTAAAGCGGGTGTGCCAATAACTAATCTTAATATTGGGGGTTTACCGCTAGTACCTGGAGCAACTTCAATAATTAAAGAAGTATCGATTAATAAAGAACAACTTGATTTACTAATCGATTTACAAAACAGCTTCCCTAATATGGATATCTATTTTCAAGCGACGCCTTCGTTGAAAAAAGTCACATTAAACGAAGCGATTAAGATGTTTGAATAATATAGGTATCGAAAATATGATAGGTGTTTTATTAGTTAGTCATGGCAAAATGGCTGAAGGGATTAAAGATAGTGTATCAATGATTGTTGGAGAACAAGATAAATTTGAATCACTATCACTCAATCCAGGACAAGATATTGAACAATTAAAAGATAATTTATTTGATTGTTCAAAATCTCTAGACTCAGGGCAAGGTGTCTTAATTTTTGTTGATTTATTGGGTGCCTCGCCTTATAACGCATCAATGCGATGTTTGCCAGAATGGGAAAAATTAGGTATGAATGTCCGCGTCATTACCGGTATGAACTTGCCAATGGTAATTAATGCTGTATGTAATAGAGATTCATTATCACTACTTGATTTGGCAAAAGAGTGTGTTGAAACTGGACATGAGAATATCCAAGAAGCGATTAGCAATATGGCTAATTTCTCCCAATCTCAAAATGAAGATGATTATTGATTAAACTAACATCTTCTATAGATAATATTATTTGATAATCATTATTTTAATATTATCTATTTGTTTCGCTGTTAGTGTGACTAATATCGCACTAACAGTTTTTCTAAATTAAAATAATTATTAAAAATGGATAAATTTAAAGACCTTGTACTAAGATACTGTGTCATTTTTGGCAAAAGATTTACGTCTAAAGAAAAAATCACTTTTTTAAGAGTGATATCTAAAGAACTTACTCAATTGGGCTATATAGTTGATGCTAAATTAGCAAAATTAAAGTTAGCAACAAGACGGTATGAAAATTATTACAACGCTTATATTGGTAATTTAGATCAAGCTGAATTAATCATTTGTACCTATTATGATACTGGTATTAAAAATTTTAATTTTAATAAAAAATATGCATTCACGCCTCACTTTAGTAAATTAGGCTATTTTATAAGTATTTCGCCAATTATTTTCTTATTCATCACCTCATTGGTATTAAATTACTGGGTGTTCATACCCAAAATTCAGTCGCAGGGTTTTTTTAGTATTCCCGGCGTATCGTCTATTGTTTCGACTATTTTATTATTTTTTATTATTTTGAAATACAAAAGTGGCATTCCGAATCAAAAGAATTTTGTTTGTAACTCTTCAAGTATTATTACAATTATCAATTTAATTAATAAATTAGATAAAAAAGAAAAGAAGAAAATTGCTTTTGTTTTATATGATGATGGTAATAATGGACAATATGGCCTAAAGATGCTGGAAAGCCATGCAAAACAATTGAAAAATAAAAAATTCATATTTATTGATAGCATTGGAAATGGTGATGAATTGATTTATTTAAAACCTGAAGAGTCAAATATTCATTTAGAAAATATTGTTTTTAAACAAGGAACAATGGACATCCAATTTCCAAATTACATTATGATGACATCGGGAACAATGGATAACAGTGGTAAAATTATGATAAATAACGCTTTTAGCTCAAAAGATAATAATTTATCTGAAGAAACAATAAATAAACATACCCAGTCTCTTTTAAATGTATGTAAATCATTGATAAATTCAAATAAAAATTAAAAGCTAGATTTTTTATTTTCCTTTTCAAAAAAATCACATCTACCAATTTTGTTAGTAGATGTGATGTTCTTATCAATGCTGAGATTTTGCACCAACTGGTAAAATTGTACGTCCATATTGTTCATTAAGCACTTCAGCCATCGCTAAATAAATAGCACTGGCACCGCAAATAATCCCCTCAAAACCGGCAATATGAATGATGTCATGGTTACCACAAATGTTACCAATTGCTAATAAAGCAAATAAAACAGTTAAACTTGCAAAAACAAATTGTAATACTCGATTACCTTTTAAAGTACCGATAAACATAAATGCGGTGAAAATTCCCCATAATGCCAGGAAGATACCCACAAAAGTTGCATCAGTTGGAGCGGTTGCTGGTGATGTCGGTAAATACCAAATACCAACAAGAGCGATCCAAAAGAAACCATATGAAGTAAACGCTGTAGTACCAAAAGTATTACCTTTACGAAATTCTAAAATTCCAGCGATCACCTGTGCCAACCCACCATAAAAAATACCCATTGACACAATGGCCGTCATGACAGGAAAAAAACCTGCGTTATGAATATTTAATAAAATTGTAGTCATACCAAAACCCATTAAGCCGAGAGGACCAGGGTTTGCTAATTTAGTTTGTTCCATAAAGATCCTATAAATTAATTCTCATAATAAAAAAGGCGGCAATAATAAGTGTAGAGAGGTCTATAATCAAGATTTAAGAAAAAATAATTTATTTTGCCCCTTGATATTAAAAATATTGTTCCCATTTATGTGAAAACAATTACATATCTTTGTCAAAATAAGGACTTGAAATTAAATATTTAAGACTTATATACAAAGAATAAAATACAGGTTTGAGGAGAAACGATTATGGGTAAAATTATTGGTATCGACTTAGGTACAACAAATTCATGTGTTGCAGTAATGGATAACGGCCAAGCAAAAGTATTAGAAAATGCCGAGGGTGATCGCACAACCCCATCGATTATTGCTTACACACAAGATGGCGAAATTCTAGTTGGTCAACCAGCTAAACGCCAAGCAGTAACCAATCCACAAAATACATTATTTGCAATTAAACGTTTAATCGGTCGTCGTTATGAAGACGCTGAAGTACAACGTGATGTTGGCATCATGCCATATAAAATTGTTAAAGCAGACAATGGCGATGCATGGGTTGATGTTAAAGGCCAAAAAATTGCTCCACCACAAATTTCTGCTGAAGTATTGAAGAAAATGAAAAAAACAGCAGAAGATTATCTTGGTGAGCCAGTAACAGAAGCAGTAATTACTGTTCCTGCTTATTTTAATGACGCACAACGTCAAGCAACTAAAGATGCTGGTCGTATTGCTGGTTTAGATGTTAAACGTATTATCAACGAACCAACAGCAGCAGCATTAGCGTATGGTTTAGATAAAGATGTCGGTAACCGCACCATTGCAGTTTATGACCTTGGTGGTGGTACATTTGATATCTCAATTATCGAAATTGATGATGTTGATGGTGAAAAAACATTCGAAGTATTAGCAACTAATGGTGATACTCACTTAGGTGGTGAAGACTTTGACTCTCGTTTAATTAACTATTTAGTTGATGAATTTAAACGTGAACAAGGATTCGATCTTAAAAATGATCCACTTGCAATGCAACGTTTAAAAGAAGCAGCTGAAAAAGCGAAAATTGAATTATCATCAGCACAACAAACTGATATCAACTTACCATATATCACTGCTGATGCAACTGGACCAAAACACTTAAATATCAAAGTGACTCGCGCTAAACTTGAATCATTAGTTGAAGATTTAGTTAAACGCTCAATGGAACCAGTTAAAACAGCATTAAAAGATGCAGGTCTTACTGTTTCTGATATTAAAGATGTGATTTTAGTTGGTGGTCAAACACGTATGCCAATGGTACAAAAAGCTGTTGCAGACTTCTTTGGCAAAGAACCACGTAAAGACGTTAACCCTGACGAAGCAGTAGCAGTAGGGGCTGCGGTACAAGGTGGTGTATTAGGTGGTGATGTTAAAGATGTATTATTACTTGACGTAACACCATTATCATTAGGTATTGAAACAATGGGTGGTGTAATGACTACCTTGATTGAGAAAAACACAACTATTCCAACTAAACATAGTCAAGTGTTCTCAACTGCTGAAGATAATCAATCTGCGGTAACCATTCATGTGTTACAAGGTGAACGTAAACGTGCAAGTGATAACAAATCATTAGGTCAATTTAACCTTGATGGAATTCAAGCTGCACCACGCGGTATGCCACAAATTGAAGTAACATTTGATATCGATGCTGATGGTATATTGCATGTATCAGCAAAAGATAAAAATACTGGTCGTGAACAAAACATTACCATTAAAGCTTCTTCAGGATTAAGTGAAGAAGAGATCCAAAAAATGGTAAATGATGCAGAAGCAAATGCTGATGCTGACCGTAAATTTGAAGAATTAGCTCAAATTCGTAACCAAGCTGATCATCTTGTTCACTCAACTCGTAAACAAGTGACTGAAGCTGGCGATCAATTATCAGCTGATGACAAAACCGCTATCGAAAGCGCCGTGAGTGATTTAGAAAATGCTGCACGCGGTGAAGATAAAGCAGAAATCGAAGCTAAAATTAATGCATTAATGGAAGCTTCAAAAAAATTACTTGAGTTAGCTCAACAACAAGCTCAAGCTGATCAATCTGCAAGCCAAGCAAATAGCGCAAACTCTGCTGATGATGTAGTTGATGCGGACTTCAAAGAAGTTGATGATGATAAAAAATAAGCATTAACTAATATGTTTTTTAATGAGTTATTTCAACGAGTTTTAAACATGTAAAACATTAAACGGGCGCGAGGTAACTCAAGCCCGTTTAGTTGTTTATATAATGATTAAAGTTAAAGGTTAATTATGGCGAAGAAAGATTATTATGAAACATTAGGCGTAAGTAAAAGTGCTACTGAAGCTGAGATAAAAAAAGCCTACAAACGCCTAGCCATGAAATATCATCCGGATAAAAATCAGGATAATAAAGCAGAAGCTGAAGCGAAATTCAAAGAAGTCAAAGAAGCTTATGAAATCTTAACCGATCCACAAAAGAAAGCCGCTTATGATCAGTATGGACATGCTGCTTTTGAACAAGGTCAAGGTGGTGCTGGAGGCGGTGGCTTCGGTGGATTTGGTGGTTTTGGTGGAGGTTCTGCATTTGATGATATCTTCAGTGATTTCTTCGGTGGTGGGCGCGGACGTGGTCAAACCGCGTCACGAGGCGATGATTTACAATACAACATCTCATTAACGCTAGAAGAAGCAGCAAGTGGCGTAAGTAAAGAGATAAAAGTACCAACATGGGTAACTTGTGATGTATGTCATGGACAAGGAACAGAAAAATCATCTGATGTCGTAACGTGTGATACATGTCATGGCGCTGGTGTAGTACAAATGCGACAAGGCTTCTTTGCTGTACAGCAAGAGTGTCCAACCTGTCACGGTCGTGGAAAAATCGTTAAAAATCCATGTAAAAAATGTCATGGTGAAGGACGTATTCAGAAAACGAAAACACTATCTGTTACCATCCCTGCTGGCGTGGATACCGGAAACCGTATTCGACTTTCAGGCGAAGGTGAAGCGGGACTTAATGGCGCCCCAGCCGGAGATTTATACGTTCAGGTACAAGTAAAACCACATGCAATCTTTGAACGTGATGGTACAAACTTACATTGTGAAATTCCAATTAACATTGTTTTAGCATCACTTGGTGGTGAAGTAGAAGTACCAACACTAAATGGTAAAGTCAGCTTAACCATACCAGCTGAAACTCAAACAGGTAAAATGTTCAGATTGCGTGGAAAAGGAATTAAATCATTACGCGGTAGCGCAGTAGGTGATCTATACTGCCACGTAGTGGTTGAAACCCCAGTAAACTTAACTGGCAAACAAAAAGAGCTACTAAAAGAATTGGGTGAAAGTTTCAAAGCGGACAAAAACTCAAAACACAGCCCAAAAGAAAAAAGCTTTTTTGATAAAGTGAAAAAGTTTTTTGGATAAAATCAATTATCACTTAATAGCGAAGCAGGGTTTCCTACTTCGCTATTTTTTTGACACTCAAATAAGACTAAACGTATCTGTAAATATTGAATGTAAATTTGACCCGGCGCAGTAGTTAACTTGGGTGAATAAAACCTAAATTAAAAGTAAAAAAAAACCCAGCATAAAGCTGGGCGAAACTTATTGTCAAATAAGAAACTTAGATTTTAGTTGTAAAAGTACGAGCAATAACATCGCGTTGTTGTTCAGCTGTTAACGAGTTAAAACGAACAGCATAACCAGAAACACGAATAGTTAATTGTGGATATTTTTCTGGATGTTGAACAGCGTCTTCTAAAGTCTCACGACGAAGAACGTTCACATTTAAGTGTTGACCACCTTCAACTTTAATTGTTGGTGCTACATCTAATGGAATTTCACGATATTCGATTTGACCAAGTTCAGCAGTTGGGACAACTTGATCTTCTTTATAAACTGATTTTGCAGCAACACAACGAGCTTCTTTTGTTGAATCATCTAATAACCAGAATGAGTTAAGTAGTGCTTTATTATCAGCTTTAGTAATTTGGATACCTGTAATCATTTTAAATCCTCCTAATGGATCTGGACGTTATTGTCCTAAACTATTGAGACTAATATAGCACTTTCAAAATTTGATTAAAATCAAAAAAAGCTATTAATCTGATAAGTTTTACCGTTGATTAGCTTTTTAGCAATTAATAAGGTATAAACTTCAATTATATTGGGGGGTTAATAATTGATATAAATATGTTCAGCTTGAAAGTGAACTTCATCTTTATCTATTTTTAACGATTCTGCTAGTGTAAAAGCGAATTTAAATGCCATACCCAGCCCTTTACCACTCAAAAGATTTCCGTCACAGACAACATCTTGATCAACAAAGATCCCATCTTGAACATTTTTATATAAATCACCAGAACAGACATATTTCCGACCATTTAATAGCTTATTCTTACTCAAAACTTTTGCTGCTGCCGAGCAAATCGGGCAAATCCACTTATTTTCCTTATCGTGGCGTTTAATAAAATTAATCACATTGGGATTATTGCCTAAATTAACTGTGCCATCTGGTCCACCCGGTAAAATCACTGCATCGTATAGTGTTGTTTGTTTATCCTTAAGCAATGCATGAGCTCTCATCTCAATACCATGGTAACTTTTAACCTCAATATCATCTTGGCAGGCTAATAGATGAACGGCTATTTTTACTCGGCAAAGTGCGTTATAGATAATAATGGCTTCAGCTTCTTCAAAACCTTCAGCTAATAAAATGGCTACTTTTGGGATCTTCATCATAAATTACTCATAACAATGATTGAAATTTGAATCGTTGTTTCATAAATTTTTTTACCAAATAAAAATTATTTTATAAAAATAAGATATATGTGAACAAAATCACATCGACTTTCAAAATTTTGCCATTTTTATAAAAAGTTGGCATATATATTAAAGTTTAAGAAAAGCACCCACCATAGACTAGCTAAAGAATGTGAAAAGGATATTTATTTTTTGAAATAAGGAAAAATGAGTGGGGCAAATATGAAAAAGAGAGTGATAGGTTTAAAAAATTACTTAGCTTATGGCGCTGGTGATTTTTTAGGTGCGGGAACAACAGCATTGACTGCTGTGTGGTTATTATATTTTTATACAAATTTTTGTGGACTAACGCCTATCGAAGCCACATTTATTTTTGCGGCAGCAAGGGTTCTTGATGCAGTGATTAGCCCATTGATGGGTTATTTAACGGATAACTTTGGCCGAACTCGATTAGGTAAACGTTTTGGTCGTCGTAAATTCTTTATCTTACTTGGTATTCCACTCATATTTAGCTATAGCGTAATGTGGGCACCTGGTATGAATTATCTCTACTACTTAATCACCTACCTCTTCTTTGACATGGTCTACACCATGGTGCTGGTTCCATACGAAACATTAGTTCCTGAAATGACCGATGATTTTAAACAAAAAACCAAATTTTCCGGTGCACGAATTTCAATGGCACAATTATCGGCAATATTAGCCGGGTTCTTACCGGGGATTCTACTCAACTATTTTGGTAAAGATAATGCAATATCATTCTTCTATGCAAGTTTAGTCTTCTCAATCCTATGTTCTTTTGCCCTTTGCATGGTATACCTATTTACATGGGAAAGACCAAATGAACTAAAATCGAAAGAGGCTTTACAAGCAGAACAACTAGCTGCTTCATTATCCTTTAAAGGAAGTATCCGCCATTTGGTTATCGAATTATTATCCACCTTCAAAATAAAAATCTTCAGACAGCATTTAGGCATGTATCTTGGTGGATATATTGCTCAGGATGTATTTAACGCCGTCTTTACCTATTATGTAATTTTCGTTCTATTACAAGAGCCAACCGTTGCTTCAATGCTAATTGGAACCATGTCTATCACCCAATTTGTTGCTGTACTTTGTATGATGCCATTATGCATAAAATATGGTCCAGCGCCGGCATACCGAGCTGTTGTAACTATCTTTGGCTTAAGTTGCCTCTCTTATGGCATCATTTGGTATTACAACTTAAGTCACATTCACACTTTACTTGTTACCATCTCAGCAATAGCTGGATTAGGTCGAGGTGGTATCAACTACGTTCCTTGGAATATCTACACTTATATTTCAGATGTTGATGAAATTATTACCGGCAAACGCCGAGAAGGTATTTTTGCTGGCGTAATGACATTTACCCGAAAAGCTTCACAAGCGGGAGCAGTAATGTTGATTGGTGTCTGTTTACAATGGTCGGGCTTTGTGAGTGGCCAAAATCAGCAACCTGAACAAGTCTCGCTAACTATCTTATTCTTATTAGTGATTGGAACAATATTCGTTCTCTCATTAGGATTTTTCATTTCGTTGAAATTCAAATTAAATCTAACCACTCACAAAATTTTAATCAATGAAATTAATAACATAAAAGGTATTGGAACGAGTTCTGAAAGACGAATTAGTGATGAAGGCAAACCGGTTGTAGAAATGTTAACTGGTATGCCGGTTTCCCAGCTCTGGGGAAATAACAATATAGGTTATAAAAATAAATAAAAAAAGAATTCAAATTTAATGATTAGTAGAGGTACAAAATGCAGATATTTCCTGTAAAACATAGCAAATTACTTTGTAAACCTGAATATATAATTTCACGTTCTGAATTAAAACAACTGATACATAAAATTATTAATAATCTAATTAATATCAAAGATGAAACCGGTGAATTTCTATTACGCTTAGATGATGGACGTGTAATAGACACTAAAGGTTGGAATGGCTGGGAATGGACTCATGGCATTGGACTTTATGGTATGTATCAATTTTATCAACAAACAGGCGACAAACCGACGCTCGACATTATTGACGACTGGTTTACACAGCGCTTATCAGAAGGAACACCAACCAAAAATGTGAATACGGTTTGTCCATTTCTAACGTTAGCCTATCGATATGAAGAAACCAAAAACCCTGTTTTTCTACCATATTTAGAGCGTTGGGCTGACTGGGTAATGTATGAAATGCCAAGAACGAAATTTGGCGGTTTACAACATATTGTCTACAACAATGAAAATCATCAACAACTTTGGGATGACACGCTCATGATGAGTGTATTACCTATCGCCAAAATCGGTAAATTACTCAATAGACCAGAATATATACAAGAAGCCATTTACCAAATACTGATTCACATCCAATATCTAATGGATCGCCAAACTGGGCTTTGGTTTCATGGATGGACTTTTGACGGCAACCATAACTTTGCCAAAGCCAGATGGGCAAGGGGAAACAGCTGGTTAACCATCGTCATTCCCGAATTTATTGAACTACTTGATCTTGATCAAAACGATCCATTTAGAAAACTACTAATTGAAGTGCTCAATGCGCAAATTCAGGCACTGGCTAAATACCAAAATGAAAATGGGTTATGGCACACAATCATCGATGATCCAGATTCCTACTTAGAAGCATCGGCAACCGCGGGATTTGCCTATGGTATTTTAAAATCGATAAGAAAACGTTATATCTCTGATGAATATACCGTAATGGCAGAAAAAGCAATTAAAGGAATATTAACAAACATAGATGACAACGGAACACTACTCAATGTTTCATTTGGCACTGCAATGGGCAGTGACTTAGCATATTACAAACAAATCCCATTAACATCGATGCCATATGGTCAATCCATGGCAATTTTGTGTTTAACTGAATATTTAAGAGTGTTTATTTAATATCATCCAGCATTGATTAGCATTAGGTTTATTATTATTTTTAGGTATAATTATTATTAATGCAGTACCGTATAAAATTTTAGTAAAGGCAAAATATGAGTAATCAATTAACCTGGAACGATGTTATTGGCTCTGAAAAAGAGAAGCCCTATTTTCAACATATAATGCAATTTGTTGCCACACAACGCGCTGAAGGTAAAACCATTTATCCTCCTCAGCGCGATGTGTTTAATGCATTTCGTTTCACTGAATTTAATAACATCAAAGTAGTAATTCTAGGGCAGGACCCTTATCATGGCCCAAACCAAGCTCATGGTTTATCCTTTTCTGTATTACCGGGAATCAAACCACCGCCATCACTACTCAACATCTATAAAGAACTCTCAACGGATATTGACGGATTTACTATTCCAAATCATGGTTACTTAGGTTATTGGGCAACTCAAGGCGTACTACTACTTAACAACGTATTAACAGTTGAAGCTGGTCAGGCCCACTCTCATGCCAAAATAGGTTGGGAAACCTTTACCGATCATGTTATTGCTGCGATCGATAAACATTTGGAAGGCGTGGTATTTTTACTTTGGGGCTCGCCGGCTCAGAAAAAAGGTCAATTTATTGATCGGCAAAAACATCATGTATTAACCGCGGTACATCCATCGCCATTATCTGCACATCGTGGCTTTTTTGGATGTAAACACTTCTCAAAAGCAAATGCGATCATTACACAGCATGGTAAAACACCAATCGATTGGCAACCAAGATTACCGGAAAATAAACAATGAGTAAAAAACGTCGCCCTGGCTTACAAGAAATCGCCAACTTAATCGGCATCAGCAAAATGACAGTCAGTCGCTTTTTGCGAGATCCCAACCTAGTATCAGAATCACTTCGGTTAAAAATCTCATCGGCTATTGATAAATTAGGCTATATTCCAAACAAAGCGCCTGACATGCTATCTAATGCCAAAAGTTATGCTATTGGCGTGGTATTACCCTCATTAACTAACCAAGTCTTTGCTGATATTTTAAAAGGTATCGAAATGGTTACTGATGTAAAAGGGTACCAAACCATGATCACCCACACTGGATACAGTGCGGATAAAGAAGAGCTACGGGTTCGTTCATTACTCTCTTACAACATCGATGGACTCATATTAACAGAAAGAATACACAATCCGGCTACGCTCAAAATGATCGAAATATCTGGCGTACCTGTAGTTGAAATAATGGACAGTATCTCACCTTGCATAGATATGGCTGTTGGTTTTGATAACTTTACTGCCACCAAAAATATGATTCATCACATGATAGAGAAAGGGCGACGCAACATCGTCTACTTTAGTGCAAGGCAAGATCAGCGAAGCATCATACGTCAGCAAGGTTATGAAAAAGCCATGCAAGAGGCAGGATTAACGCCTAAAACATTAGCAACCAAAGAAGCCTCATCCTATGAACTAGGCGCAAGATTTTTACACCAAATACTAAAAGAGTACCCAAGTGTCGATGGTATATTTAGTACTAATGATGATTTGGCGCTAGGCGTACTACTTGAATGTCAACGTATTGGTATTAAAATACCGAAACAAATAGCCATCGTTGGATTCCATGGTCATAAAATTGGTCAATATATGAATCCCAAGCTAGCCTCAATCCAAACCCCAAGAATCGAAATGGGCAAAATTGCTGCCGAATTACTACTAAAACGTATCAATGGTGAAAAGGTCGAGCAAAAGGTTATTGATTTACCTGTTGAATATCTCGAAGGTGAAAGCTTATAAAAAATGAAAAGCGAGTATTCACATCATCATTAATAATGCCTTTATTGGGATTTCGGGTTTTCATGATTTGATAACTCTGCTATAATTACCTCTCAGTGGTTATTTATACCTACTAATTAGATCATCGAAAAATAACACTGAGGCCCCCATGAAAATTGTTGAAGTAAAACACCCTCTAGTTCGCCATAAAATCGGCTTAATGCGTGAACACGATATTAGCACAAAAGATTTCCGAGACCTTGCTAGTGAAGTTGGTAGCTTATTAACTTATGAAGCGACAGCCAATCTACCGACTGAAAAAGTCACAATTCAAGGTTGGTGTGGACCTGTTGAAGTAGAACAAATCAAAGGTAAAAAAATCACCGTTGTGCCTATTTTACGTGCTGGTTTAGGAATGATGGATGGTGTCTTAGAACATATACCTAGTGCAAGAATTAGTGTTGTTGGTTTTTATCGTAACGAAGAAACGCTTGAACCAGTCCCTTATTTCCAAAAACTAACTTCTGATATTGAAGAACGAATGGCATTAGTCGTTGATCCAATGCTTGCTACCGGTGGTTCAATGGTTGCAACTATTGATCTGCTTAAAAAAGCTGGATGTAAAAATATCAAAGTACTTGTATTAGTTGCTGCGCCAGAAGGAATCAAAGTATTAGAACAAGCTCACCCAGATGTAGAACTTTATACCGCATCAATCGATGAACGGTTGAATGAAAAGGGCTACATTTTACCAGGACTTGGTGACGCCGGAGACAAAATATTCGGCACTAAATAAAATCTCAAATTTTAGACCGGTTTTAACCGGTTTTTTTATGCCTACTATTTGATTATAAATAGATATGATTAACATTAAGTGGAATAAGAGAGGACAATGTGTCTAAAAATATCGATAATGAAGCATCACAACACTCTTGGCAAGACATTTTTACCGGCGCCCAAATGCTATTTGTTGCATTTGGTGCATTAGTACTTGTGCCATTATTAACCGGCTTAAATACCAATGTTGCTTTATTCACAGCCGGATTGGGCACACTATTATTTCAACTCACCACCAAAGGAAAAGTCCCGGTATTTTTAGCATCATCCTTTGCTTTTATTGCACCGATCTCTTTTGGCGTTGCACAGTGGGGAATTCCTGCAACATTGGGTGGACTTGTTGCAGCCGGTTTTGTGTTTATGTTTTTTGCCTTTTTGGTCAAAATTAACGGAAAGCACGTAATTGATCGCATTTTACCGCCAGTGGTTACTGGACCGATCATAATGGTTATCGGTCTATCACTTGCACCGGTAGCCGTCAAAATGGCAATGGGAACCGACAGTGGAATACCCGCCGAAAACTATCAATTAATTTTGATCTCAATGGCGTCACTATTAACCACCTTAATTGTAGCAATTTGGGCCAAAGGCTTTTTTAGATTAGTCCCAATCATTGCAGGTATTGTTGTGGGATACGCATTGTCTTGCATAATGGGCATAGTCAATTTTCAACCCATTATTGATGCGCCATGGTTTAAAGTACCAGATTTCACCTTTCCAGAGTTTCACTGGCAAGCTATCTTATATATGATCCCAATTGTAATTGCACCGACGATCGAGCATGTTGGTGATATTATGGCGATCAGCGCAGTAACCGGAAAAGATTATACCCGAGATCCGGGCTTACAAAGAACATTGCTTGGTGATGGATTAGCAACCTCAAGTGCAGGCTTCTTTGGTGGTCCACCTTGTATCACTTATGCCGAAGTTATTGGCGCGGTCACATTAACCCGTAACTTCAAAACACGAGTAATGACTTGGGCGGCAATTTGGGCGATTTTCATGTCATTTGTCGGAAAGATCGGCGCTTTTTTAAGTACGATCCCAACAGTTGTTATGGGTGGAATTATGGTGCTTTTATTCGGATCGATTGCATCAGTTGGTATTAATATATTGATCAAACATAAAGTCGATCTTTCTATATCGCGCAATATGTGTATTGTCTCATTAGTATTAGTTTTTGGGATCGGCGGAATGATCTTTGATTTTGGATCTTATGCACTACAAGGCATTAGCTTATGTGGAATTTTAGCGATTTTATTAAATTTAATCTTACCTAAAAAATCAACTGACTAATAAATAGCTGTTAATCATCAAATTGATTAACGGCTAAAAAAATTACTGATTTTTACAAAAAAAAGTGAGGAGTGGGGTTTTTAGCGTTTAAAACTCCACTTAAAAATCAATAAATTATTCCAATAAAATAAAATTTTCCTAGAATTAAAGATTATAGTTTTTAAGGATTTGTAAAGTTGATATTTATCAATTAAAACATAATTTCACAAAAAAATTTTTAGATCTTTTTCTGAAGATCTTTACAAAGATTAACGATCTAAAATGAAAAAATTATTGCGTCATATTTTTTCAGTCACTATACTTCCGGATCATTATTAGTTAGACAGATAAAATTTAACTAAAAAATATAAAAAAGTAAATAAATCATAAATATACTTGACAGGATTGTCGCATATGTTCTATAATTTTCAACAGGCAACAGGCAACAGGCAACTTGGCCAACCTATAATTTAAATTCGCCAAATTCAAACTCTCAGCCTATTTTTTTTCATTCCAGTTTATTAATCGACGAAAATTTAAGATCGCGTAGTCGATCGTTGCGCCGATCGTTATTTCGATCATCATTTGGATCATCATTCCGATCATCTCGTCGATCATCTCTCGGATCTAAATTACGCCGACAGATCTTTTTATCGCTCGGCTTTTTGCTAATACCTTTTTATTCCAGCCATGCATTAACCGTTAAAACCTCGAATATAATTCAGGGTAATGCGCCTTATTTAACTTTCGATGGTGGTAGAACACGAGCGCTTAATATTGAAGTTTTGCTCGGTATTACACTCTCTAACGGAGAACAGTACACGGCTAAAACCAATACTTCATCATCTTCAAACCCCATTGAGTTACCGGTTGCAGGTCAAAGTTTTGCTGATATAGATATGATCTTTCCAACGAATGTCGATTTAATCACTTTAAAAAAACTTATTGGTCCGCCCAATAATTATTGGTGGGATGATGACGGTGATGGTGAGATTAATGTTAATGGTTTTTTAGAGTTATCTCTCGTTGATGAAAGAAGTAGAACAGTATCACGTAATACAGTGTTAAGGCCTTGTAAAGCGCCTTATGAGGTTATATTAACTAGTACAAATGGTACATTAACAACGCGTTATGGTATTCCAAATAGTAGTGATTTCAATCCTAGTCGGGTCACTTATTTTGTCAAACCTAAGGGGCAGGAAATTTGTTTTGCCAGTCCAAATCTATCTTTCGAAGGTAATGGAGGTGTAAAAGCGGGTCCACCTGAAATTTTTGATCCATCTCTTGGTTTTTTGCCTCAGTCAACTGACTCATATGATAAGAACTTTCCGACTACAGCTGCTAACAACATGTACTTTGATTTAAGCATTGCAGGTAATAAACAAGCATTGTCTTGGTCTCCGGTCTCGCGTGGTGGTATCACGGCGACTATGACCAATTCTACAGCGACAGGCGTACGGGTTACCTTAACTGGCCCTGTTGCAACCGAATCTCAATGGAATTCCAGCAATCCTGATCCTATTACTATGCCTACTTTGCCCCAGACCTTCGAGTTAGTTGGTCGAGATAGTAGTGGTAACGCTATCGTTAAATATGGATTTACGTTAAAACAATGGTTTGTCAATCGAGGTAAAACTTATTACAGCTATCCTAGCATGGAATCCTGGTGTAACAGTATTGGTTATCGCCTGCCTAAAGTTAAGGATTTAACTAATGCAAAACGTTATGAAATTACTGGAGGTACACCTTCATCATCAGGTGATTATTATATGCGTACAATTGGTGCAGGCTTGCTTGCGGAGTGGGGTAATATAGGCAAATATAATCGAGCCAACTTTGACGCCGTCCAATGGTACTGGACCAGTGATATAAAAGGTTTAAGCCGGTTCGTTGTTTTTCCTAAAGATGGTCATGTACATTGGGCTGAGCCCTCGTATGATAAATCGGTAGGGCTTTGCACTTATCCTTAGTATTTATTTCTTCTCCCTTAAGCTTTAAAGCTTGGGGGGAAAGGTGGCGTTAAATCATCAAGGAATGGTTGACCTTAAGAGTCAAGATAGTTGTCAAATAAAACGCGGTTTTGTAGTTTAGCCTCCCCCGGACATCATCATCCCTCAATCGGGGGGGGATTTTTTGAGCAGTAGTCGTTTCAGCGTTTAAAATTCCACCTTGCAATGTTGCCTTAAATAAATAATTCCGCTCTAACTATGGCGCTTTAGCTGTGTTTTTCCATCAAAAAAAGTTGAGGAGCGGGGTTTTTGGGGTTCTAAATTCTGCTTTGCAATGTTGTCTCAAATAAGTAATTCCGCTCTAACTATAGCGCTTTAGCTGTGTTTTTCCATCAAAAAAAGTTGAGGAGCGGGGTTTTTGGGGTTCTAAATTCTGCTTTGCAATGTTGCCTCAAATAAGTAATTCCGCTTTAAACTGTGGCGCTTTAGCTGTGTTTTTCCTACCAAAAAAAGTTGAGGAACGGGGTTTTTGGCATTTACTCCCTAAAATCAATAAATTGAAAAAAATTCCAAAAAAATAAAATTTTTCTAGAATTAAAAATTATGGTTTTTAAGGGTTTGTAAATTTGATATATATCAATTAAAGCATAATTTAATTAATAATTATTTAGTTCTTTTTCTGAAAAACTTTACAAAGATTAACGATATAAAATGAAAAATTTATTGTGCCATATTTTTCCAGTCATTATACTCTCAAATCATTTTAGCTGAGTAGCTAAAATTCAACCAATAAATATAAATTAGTAAATAAATCAAATATTTACTTGACAGGATGGTCGAATATGTATTACAATTTGCAAAAGCCTAGGGCAACCTATAATTTAAATTTGCCTAATTTAAACTCTCAGTTTTTTTTTCACTCTAGCTTATTAATCGACGAAAATTTAAGATCACGCATTAGATCGTCACGCCGATCATCATTCCGATCATCTCTCGGATCTAAATTACGCCGAAAGATCTTTTTACCGCTTGGACTGTTACTAATACCTTTTTATTCCAGCCATGCATTAACCGTTAAAACCTCGAATACAATTCAGGGAAATGAGCCTTATTTAACTTTCGATGGTGGTAGAACACGCGCGCTTAATATTGAAGCTTTGCTCGGTATTACACTCTCTAACGGAGAACAGTACACGACTAAAACGAATACTTCATCACCTTCAAACCCCATTGAGTTACCGGTTGCAGGTCAAAGTTTTGCTGATATAGATATGATCTTTCCAACGAATGTCGATTTAATCGCTTTAAAAAAACTTATTGGTCCGCCCAATAATTATTGGTGGGATGATGACGGTGATGGTGAGATTAATGTTAATGGTTTTTTAGAGTTATCTCTCGTTGATGAAAGAAGTAGAACAGTATCACGTAATACAGTGTTAAGGCCTTGTAAAGCGCCTTATGAGGTTATATTAACTAGTACAAATGGTACATTAACAACCCGTTATGGTATTCCAAATAGTAGTGATTTCAATCCTAGTCGGGTCACTTATTTTGTCAAACCTAAGGGGCAGGAAATTTGTTTTGCCATTCCAAGTCTATCTTTCGAAGGCAATGGAGGTGTAAAAGCAGGTCCACCTGAAATTTTTGATCCATCTCGTGGTTTTTTGCCTCAGTCAACTGACTCATATGATAAGAACTTTCCGACTACAGCTGCTAACAACATTTACTTTGATTTAAGCATTGCAGGTAATAAACAAGCATTGTCTTGGTCTCCGGTCTCGCGTGGTGGTATCACGGCGACTATGACCAATTCTACAGCGACAGGCGTACGGGTTACCTTAACTGGCCCTGTTGCAACCGAATCTCAATGGAATTCCAGCAATCCTGATCCTATTACTATGCCTACTTTGCCCCAGACCTTCGAGTTAGTTGGTCGAGATAGTAGTGGTAACGCTATCGTTAAATATGGATTTACGTTAAAACAATGGTTTGTCAACCGAGGTAAAACTTATTACAGCTATCCTAGCATGGAATCCTGGTGTAACAGTATTGGTTATCGCCTGCCTAAAGTTAAGGATTTAACTAATGCAAAACGTTATGAAATTACTGGAGGTACACCTTCATCATCAGGTGATTATTATATGCGTACAATTGGTGCAGGCTTGCTTGCGGAGTGGGGTAATATAGGCAAATATGATCGAACCAACTTTGACTCCGTCCAATGGTACTGGACCAGTGATGCAAAAGGTTTGAGCCGGTTCGTCGTTTTTCCTAAAGATGGTCATGTACATTGGGCTGAACCCTCGTATGATGAATCGGTAGGACTTTGCACTTATCCTTAACGCTTATTTTTTCGTTCTTAATTACATTAAGGTTTAGGGAGGGATTAGGAACGGAAACGATTTTATGGCTTCACGATACATAAGCACCCGCCTCGGCGGGTTTATTTTTGAGGTTTTTTATTGCAAAAAAAGTTGAGGAGTGGGGTTTTTGGGGGTTTAAATTCTGTTTTGAAATATTGTCTTAAATAAATAATTCCGCTCTAACTGTGGTGCTTTTTAGTAGCTGTTTTTTGCATCAAAAAAAGTTGAGGAGCGGGGTTTTTGGGGGGGTAAATTTCGCTTTGAATTATTATCTTAAATAAATAATTCCCCCTTAAACTGTGTCGTTTTTTAGTAGCCGTTTTTACATCAAAAAAAGTTGAGGAACGCGGTTTTTTGGGGTTTTAAATTTCACTTAAAAAGTTTTAAATGATCAAACTTACTAAATTTCGAATTCAAAGCCTTAAAATAAAATTTTCGAAGATCTTTAATTATCTTTTTAAAGATTTGTAATTGCAATATTTTCAGTTTAAACAAAAGTTAATCAATTATAAATTAGATCCTTTTTAGATCCGATTTACAAAAGTTAACGTAAATGAGCGAAAAAAAGTGTTGCATCGTGTTTTTCCAATCACTATACTTTTTACACGGTTTTAGCTACAAGGCTAAAATTTGACAGAAAAGTATAAAATTGTAAATAAATCAAAAAATTACTTGACAGGGTAGTCTAAAATGCATTATAATTTTCAACAGGCAACAGGCAACAGGCAACCTGGCCAACCTATCTTTTAAATTCGTCTAAGTACAGCACCCAGTTTAAATTTTTCACTGAAACTTATTTTTCCGCGCAATCAAGTGAAATTCTGCGAATTTTCGCGCGATCGCTTCCGCGATCCTCTTCTCGATCTTTTTTCCGATCCTTTTTCCGATCGTTTTCCGGATCCTGTTTCAGATCCGGTTTTCGATCCTTTTCCCAATTATCCCGGCAGATTGTTTTTTCCGTGGCTCTTTTCCTTCCTTTTTCGGGTCACGCATTGACATCACAGACAACTAGGAATGCGATACAGGGTAGTGCACCTTATCTGACTTTCGACGGTGGTCGTACTCGTGCAGTTGATACTAATGGTCTGCTTGGGATTACACTATCTAACGGAACTAAATATACACCTTCAACTAATACTTCATCATCTGCAACTCCAATCGTCTTGCCGGTTGAGGGTCAGAGTTTTGCTGATATAAGTATGTTCGTTCCTACTGATACAAATTCAGTCGATTTAAGTACACTTATCGGTCCTCCTAATAATTATTGGGGGGATGATGATGGAGATTCTGGTGTTACTGCTACAGGTTCTTTAAGTTTATCTATCGTCGATAAAAACGGTCAATCGGTATCACGTAATTCCGTGTTAACGACTTGTAATTCTCCTTATAAGGTTACCTTATCCAGTACTGACGGTACATTATCAACTCGTTACGGATTTCCTAATCGTAGTACTTTCAGTGCTCGTAGTGAGACTTATTACGTCAATCCTAAGGCTGGGCCGGTTGTTTGTTTTGCTAGACCAGATGTGGTGTACTTTAGTTCAGGTGAATATGCTGGCCCCTCTTGGATGTGGGACCCTGCTAAGGGTTTTCTCACTCAAGAAACAGACCCGTCACGTTACGGTCAAAACTTTCCTACTACTGGTGCTAATGGATTGTACTTTGATTTACTCATTAGTGGTAGTAGTCAGCCATTGTTTTGGTCTTCTGTTTCTCGGGGTGGTATCACCGTTACAATGTCTAATCCTACTGCTACAAGCGTACGTGTTACTTTAACTGGTCCTTACGCTACCATATCCCAGCATAATTCAGACAGTCCTAATCCTATTTCTAAACCTACTTTGCCTCAGACCTTCGAGTTGGTCGGTCGTGATAGTAATGGTACTCCAGTCGTCAGATATGGTTTTACTTTGAAGCAGTGGTTCGTCAATCGTGGTTCTGCGTCGAGAAATTATTATCCTACCTTATATTGGTGTAATAGTCTTGGTTATCGAATGCCTAGCGTAAAGGATTTAACCAATGCATCTTGTCGTGGTCTTAATTCAGGCGATTGGTGTCGTGGTTCAGTCGGCGCCACCCCTTCCTCTCCTGGTAATCATCATATGCGTCATATAGGTTCAGGTTTTTTCACGGAGTGGGGCAAAATGGACGCTTACTTAGGCAATGGCTTCCACAACCTTTGGTACTGGACTAGTGACCCGATTAATAGTGGCCAGTTTATCGTGGACGCAAGCCGCTCTGACGTGAGTTGGAGATTCGCCGACGGCTACGGCCTTTGCTCCCATCCTTAGTTTTTATTCCTTTGCCCTTAATCCTTAGGCCGGGGGTGGGGGTGATAAAAAATAGTATTAGGTGATTAAAAGCAAGCTGACTCAAGGAGTCAACATCGTTTAGCCATAAAAAAAGCGATTTTGCGGCTAAGCGGCGCTTCAATTACCCGCTTCGGCGGGTTTATTTTTTAGGTATTTTATCGCAAAAAAAGTTGAGGAGCGGGGTTTTTGGGGTTCTAAATTCTGCAATGTTGCCTCAAGTAAATAATTCCGCTTTAACTGTGGCGCTTTTTAGTAGTTCTATTTTTCCATCAAAAAAGTTGAGGAACGGGGTTTTTGGGGTTTAAAATTCTGCTTTGCAATGTTGCCTCAAATAAGTAATTCCGCTTTAAACTGTGGCGCTTTTTAGTAGTTCTATTTTTCCATCAAAAAAAGTTGAGGAGCGGGGTTTTTGAAGTTTTAAATTTCACTTAAAAATTATTAAATGATCCAAATCACTAAATTTCTAATTCAAAGCCCTAAAATAAAATTTTTGAGGATCAATAGCTATAATTTCAAAGATTTGTAATTGAAATATCTTTAATTAAAACATAAGTTAATCAAATATCGGTTAGATCTTTTTTAGATCCCATTTACAAAAGTTAACGCAAATGAGCGAAAAAAAGTGTTGCATCGTGTTTTTCCAATCACTATACTTTTTACACGGTTTTAGCTAACAGGCTAAAATTTAACAGAAAAGTATAAAATTGTAAATAAATCAAAAAATTACTTGACAGGGTAGTCTAAAATGCATTATAATTTTCAACAGGCAACAGGCAACAGGCAACCTGGCCAACCTATCTTTTAAATTCGCCTAAGTCCAGCTCCCAGTTTAATTTTTTCACTGAGGCTTATTTTTCTACTCAATCAAGTGAAATTCTGCGAATTTTCGCGCGATCGCTTCCGCGATCCTCTTCTCGATCTTTTTTCCGATCGTTTTCCGGATCCGGTTTTCGATCCTTCCGTTTTTCTAAATTATCCCGGCAGATTGTTTTTTTCGTGGTTCTTTTTCTTCCTTTTTCGGGTCACGCATTGACATCACAGACAACTGCAAATCAGATACAGGGTAGTGCACCGTATCTGACTTTCGACGGTGGTCGTACACGTGCGGTTGATACTAACGGTCTGCTTGGGATTACGCTATCTAACGGAGCTAATTACACGCCTTCAACCAATACTTCATCTTATTCAAGACCAATCGTCTTGCCGGTTGAGGGTCAGAGTTTTGCTGATATTCGTATGTTCGTTCCTACTGATACTAATTCAGTCGCTTTGAGTTCACTTATCGGTCCTCCTAATAATTATTGGGGTGATGATGATGGTGATGCTAACGTTACTGCTACAGGTTCTTTAAGTTTATCTATCGTCGATAAAAACAATCAGTCAGTATCACGTAATTCCGTGTTAACAGTTTGTAATGCACCTTATAAGGTTACGTTATCCAGTTCTGACGGTACATTATCTACTCGTTATGGCGTTCCTAATCGTAGTACTTTCAATGCCAGTAATGTGATTTATTACGTCAATCCTAAGGCTTCGCCGGTGGTTTGTTTTGCTCGACCTAATTTGAATTTTGGTATAGGTGATTATGCTGGTCCTGCTTCAATGTGGGACCCTGCTAATGGTTTCATCCCTCAGTCAACTGGCCCATCCTCTTACGGTAGAAACTTTCCAACAACTGGCGCTAATGGATTGTACTTTGATTTAGATATTAGTGGTAGTAGTCAGCCATTGTCTTGGTCTCCAGTTTCTCTGGGTGGTATCACAGTCACAATGTCTAATCCTACTGCTACAAGCGTACGCGTTACTTTAACTGGTCCTTACGCTACCACATCCCAACAACTTTCAGACAATCCTAGTCGTATTTCCAGACCTACTTTGCCTCAGACTTTCGAGTTGGTCGGTCGTGATACTAATGGTACTCCTGTCGTCAAATATGGTTTTACTTTGAAGCAGTGGTTCGTCAACCGTGGTTCTAAGTATGACACTTATCCTAATACATTATCTTGGTGTAATAGTATTGGTTATCGCCTTCCTAAGGTAAAGGATTTAACCAATGCATCTTGTCGTGGTAATCATTCAGGCACTTTTTGTCAGGGTTCAGTCGGCGCCACCCCTTCCGCCCCCCATAATGATTACATGCGTCATATAGGTTCAGGTTTTTTCACGGAGTGGGGTCGTATGGTGGATTATTCAGGCGTAGGCTTCAACCGCTATTGGTACTGGACTAGTGGTAGTAACCAGTTTCTCGTGGGCACAGACTCCGGTTACGTGGATAGGGACTACACCGACCGCGACTTCTACGGACTTTGCTCCCATCCTTAGTTTTTATTTCTTCGTCCTTAATCCTTAGGGCGGGGGTGGGAGTGATAAAAAATAGTATTAGGTGATTAAAAGCAAGCTGACTCAAGGAGTCAACGTCGTTTAGCCATAAAAAAAGCGATTTTGCGGCTAAGCGACACTTCAATTACCCGCCTCGGCGGGTTTATTTTTTAGGTATTTTATCGCAAAAAAGTTGAGGAGCGGGGTTTTTGATATAAAAAAACTCACTTATTGGTGAATAAGTGAGTTTGATTAACTTTGTCGAAACTATTTAACTGGACGCATTGTTGGGAATAAGATGACGTCCCGAATGGTATGGCTATTGGTAAATAGCATTACGGTTCGGTCAATCCCAATTCCTAGCCCTGCTGTTGGCGGTAAGCCATGTTCTAATGCAGTGATGTAATCTTCATCATAGAACATTGCTTCGTCATCACCCGCGTCTTTTTGTGATACTTGGTCAGCAAAACGTTGTGCTTGGTCTTCGGCATCATTAAGTTCTGAGAAGCCGTTACCAATTTCACGTCCACCAATAAAGAATTCAAAGCGGTCTGTTACAAATGGGTTTTCATCGTTTCGACGAGCAAGTGGTGAGACTTCTGCCGGGTATTCGGTGATAAATGTTGGTTGAATGAGGTTAGCTTCAGCCACTTCTTCAAATATTTCAGTTACCACTCGACCAAGTCCCCAGCCTTTTTCCACTTTGATTCCCACTGCTTTTGCAATCGCACAAGCTTTGTCAAAATCATCTAAATCAGCATTATTGGTTTCTGGGCGATAATGGCAGATTGCTTCACGCATGGTCATTTTGATAAATGGTTTGCCGAAATCAAAAGTATGTTCGCCATATTGCACTACGGCATTCCCCGTCACGGCAATGGCTAAACGACGGAATAACGCTTCAGTTAATACAATCAAATCTTTATAATCGGCATAAGCCATATACATTTCCATCATGGTAAATTCAGGATTATGTCTTGGCGATACCCCTTCGTTTCGGAAATTGCGGTTGATTTCAAATACACGCTCAAATCCACCTACCACTAGACGTTTTAAGTAAAGTTCTGGCGCAATTCGTAAATACATGTCTAGATCAAGCGCATTATGGTGCGTAATAAATGGTTTGGCTGATGCACCACCTGGGATGACTTGCATCATTGGGGTTTCAACTTCCATAAAGTGGTTTTCTAACATAAAGTTACGGATTTCAGTTACCACTTTTGAGCGCGCAATAAAGGTGTCACGTGATTGTTGATTAGTAATTAAATCAAGGTAACGTTGACGATAGCGCATTTCTTGATCTGCTAAGCCGTGGAATTTATCGGGTAATGGGCGTAATGCTTTTGTTAGTAGGCGGATTTCTTCACAGTGGATTGATAGTTCGCCTGTTTTGGTTTTGAATAAGTAGCCTTTAGCCCCAACGATGTCACCAAGATCCCATTTTTTGAATTGTTCGTTGTAGTAGTTTTCGGGTAGATCATCACGAGTGACATAGAGTTGGATTTGCCCTGCAACATCTTGTAATGAGACAAATGAAGCTTTACCCATAATACGGCGCATCATCATTCGACCCGCAACGGTTACAATAATTTTGTTTTCAATTAACTCTTCGTTAGTTTTTTCATCATACAATTTATGAAGATCGCTTGAAATTGCGTCACGACGGAAATCATTCGGGAAAGCAATGCCTTGTTCGCGAATTGCAGCTAGCTTTTCACGACGTATTGTAAGCTCGTTATTTAACTCTTCAATATGGTTTTGTTGCTCTTGCTGTGTTGACATAATTTTACCTTTTATTTATTACCAGTTATAAACCGGCTTTTAAGCTTTCTTCAATAAATTGATCTAAATCGCCGTCTAATACGGCTTGCGTATTGCGTGTTTCAACGCCTGTGCGTAAGTCTTTGATTCGTGAATCATCAAGTACATACGAACGAATTTGGCTGCCCCAACCAATGTCGGATTTGTTCTCTTCCATTTGTTGTTTTTCGGCATTCTTTTTGTGCATTTCAAGCTCATACAGTTTTGCTTTTAACTGTTTCATGGCCTGATCTTTATTGCTATGTTGCGAGCGGTTATTTTGACATTGTGTCACAATTCCCGTTGGTACGTGGGTAATACGTACAGCAGATTCGGTTTTATTGACATGCTGACCACCCGCACCCGATGCCCGATAAACGTCAATGCGTAGATCGGCTGGATTGATGTCGATATCAATATTGTCATCAACCTCTGGATAGACAAATACCGATGCAAATGAGGTATGACGGCGGTTTCCTGAGTCAAATGGGCTTTTTCGTACTAAGCGGTGCACACCGGTTTCAGTGCGTAACCAGCCATAAGCATAATCGCCGGTTACTTTGATTGTGGCTGATTTTATGCCAGCTACATCGCCGTCTGATACTTCCATCACTTCGGTTGTAAAACCTTTCGATTCAGCCCAGCGTAAATACATTCGCAATAACATTTCAGCCCAATCTTGAGCTTCAGTACCCCCTGAGCCTGATTGGATATCTAAGTAACAGTCAGCACTGTCATAATCACCCGAGAACATTCGGCGAAATTCAAGACCGGCTAGCTTTTTTTCGAGTTGTTCAACTTCTTGATTGGCTTCGTCAAAAGTGTCTTGATCTTCGGCTTCAATAGCAAGTTCAAGTAGGCCTTCGACGTCGTCCAGACCTTGTTCTAAGGTATTGATGGTATTGATGATCTCTTCTAGCGCGACGCGTTCTTTGCCTAATGCTTGTGCCTTTTCTGGATCGGCCCAAACTTCGGATTGTTCTAGTTCGGCATTGACTTCCTCTAGACGCTCTTTTTTGAGATCATAGTCAAAGATACCCCCGAATGACATTCGTTCGTTCGGTTAATTCGGTTATTTTTGATTTGATAGGATTAATTTCAAACATGTTTTGCTATTTTTGCTGATTTTGCTGTTTTTAACTAATCGTACATTGTAACGGATTTAAGTATAACTTAGCAATGACTTTGCTTTAGCCATTTGAGTAAATGCGATCGTTTAACGCTATGCTAAAAAATAAAAATGACGCATAAAGCGTCATTTTGTAGACTTATTTGAGATGATTATTTTTTGGCTGCTGCATATAATTGAGCGACTTTGTCCCAATTGATGACATTCCAAAATGCACCAATGTAATCCGCACGGCGGTTTTGGTATTTTAAGTAGTAAGCATGTTCCCAAACATCAAGCGCTAGAATTGGTGTGCCTGAAACGCCGGCAAATTTTTCGCCCATAATTGGGGTATCTTGATTCGCGGTTGACACGACTTCAAGTTTGTCATTTTTCAATACTAACCACGCCCAACCTGAACCAAAACGGGTTGCAGCCGCTGCTGAGAATTTTTCTTTAAACGCATCAACCGAACCAAAATCTTTTTCTATTGCCGCTTTAAGTTCACCCTTAAGCTCGGTACCAATTTTTAGCAGTTCCCAAAATAGGGTGTGATTAACGTGACCACCGACATTGTTTTTAATTCCAGTCAATTTGTCTGCTGGTACTTTGTCTAAATTTTTTAATAATGTTTCTGGACAAAAATCGTTTAATTCAGCAGGTAGGGTTTCTAATAATGCGTTGGCATTGTTTACGTAAGTTTGATGATGTTTATCATGGTGTAGATGCATTGTTTCAGTATCAATATAAGGTTCTAAAGCATCATAAGCATAAGGTAGAGGGGGTAGTGTGTAAGCCATGGAATCGCTCCTTTCATCTATTCGGAATTATTAACTACATTATTTTATGAGTATACGAACTATCAATATATCTCACAAACTATTACTTAGATAGCTGGTGGCTATCCTAATTTTTGTTTAATTTTCGTTACTTATGATTTTTTGATGATATAGCTTTGGATTGTTTCTATATCATCATCAAATTTATTATTTTTGGGTCTGTGATAAAAGGCTTAACTTGTCTAGAAATCCAAAAAGCTTTTGATTCATTTCAGAATAGTCATGTAAACGAAGTTGCTGGGGAGTATCAATAAAACGGTATTTCTCGGCTTGTTTTAGGTCGTTTTCAGAGTGAGCAATAAGTTGTTCAACCACGTCATGGGTTAGCTCCATATGACATTGGAAACCATACACGAATGGACCATAGGCAATGATTTGCCGTGGACAGCCTTCACTATAGGCAATGATTTGGGCATCTTGAGTTAAACCTGGCATATCATTGTGCCAGTGGCCGACAGCCAAACTATCACCGAAATGCGCAAAAAGCGGATTTTTTTTGCCTGCTTCAGTCAACGTAATTGGGAATTTGCCAATCTCTTTTTCCGGACTATGCTCGAAATGTGCACCTAAGGCTTCACCAATGAGTTGCGAGCCAAGACAGACACCGATGACTATTTTTTGTGATTTGATTGCCGTAGATATGATGGCTTGCTCGGCTAATGAGTCAAAATGTGGACACTCTTTTTTAGTCGTTGCTGGTGATTGAGGACCACCCATAATAATCAACATATCAATCTTATCTATCTTATCGGGAAGCGGCTCACCAAGATAAACACGAGAATAACTAATGGTGTGTTGATGCATTTTTGCCCATTGCTCATATGCGCCAGGTGCTTCGAAATCTTCGTGGATGATAAAGTGCACATGCATTGGTCAATCTCCTTTAATCTTATCGATTCTATTTTATATCGAATATGGACAATTAAACGCGAAGTTTATTATGAATCTTTTATTATGAAATGTGAAGATTTGGCGTTTTGTGTGTGGGATATTTGGCATAAAAATCTGCTTTAATCGGATTTAGAATGCGTAAAATTGGTTCTTGCGAGAGATTTTATGGTTTTACTACAAAAGTTAATCAAGTAGAAAAAAGACATATTGTAAAAAATAATTGGGTAGATATTGAATATCATTATATTATTGGAAGAAAAGAATAGGGAAAAATTAATATCTATGAAGCACATTCCCGAATTAAAGTCGAAATTCAATCAGTTCAATAAGATTATAAATGGATGACAATATGAAATTATTAAAGATCTTAATAATACTATTACTATTAATTAAAGGTTTTACCCAAATTCTTATTTGCAACGATGATCCTACTGTCTTTTTGGCGCTAAAATTGAATCCTCTTTCCGAAAATTATAATTATATTAATTATTTAATTCACAATAGTTATTATGTTTTGTTTTCTGATGAAAATGAAATGATAGGACAAAATATCATTGATATGATTTATAAGATTCCTTTAATTCTTTATATTTCAGTTTTACTTATACTGTTTTTTTTAAAACGTAAAAATACAAAAGAGAAAACCCTATGAAGCAATTTTTACCACATATTACTTTTTTGATATTTTTTTGCTTTTTATAAAGCGGTTAATTAACCACAATTATTAAGTAACGAAATAAAGAAACAGTTACTCGAAAGAAGATTAGATAATTATGATATATCGTAACTTATAAACAAAGACATCAAAGAAATTTATTCTGATGATGATTTTAAGTTTAAACTGGATGCTTATTTATCCCATTTCAAAAATAATCACTGGGTATTTGATAAAGCGGAAATAAATTCACTATTATCTGAAATCAGGTATATACTCTTCATAAGATGTGATAAGCGCAACAGCAAGATTTATGAGATATTTATTATATATAACATTACTTATTTTTAGCCTTTCCTGTGTAGGTACAACTATAAAACCAGTCCCTATTGCTAATAAATTAAAAATTACCGATCAAATAGAATTAATCTTCTTAACTTATAATAAAGAATTCAATCTTTATTCAGATCCAAGATTAATTAACAATGAAGTGACATCTAAAATCGAAGGATATTATGATGATGAGCAATATACCGGTATTGACTCAATAGATATTAAAATATCTGATAATAAACATTATGTTAAAATGGATGCGATTATCAAAGGTTATGTTGAAATATCAGACAATGAAAAAATGCTACACGAAAACTATCAATGTGTCATTATCGATATCAAAAACTCAAAAGTTGTCTGGTCTGGGGTAGAGATGTGTGACGGCGAGTGGAAAGATAATCAATGGATAAGTCAAGGAAAAGTTGAATTTGATGGCAAATGAAGTTTAAGTTCGAAAGAAAGATAAACAACTAAAAAACATGGGAATTTTAACATGAGAATATTATTACTGATTCTATTGTCTTTGGCTAACATAGCATGTAGTCAAAAAATAGAAAATCAATCAGCAGTGACTCAAACAATCCCACATTTTGATGCTACGGTTTTCAATATCTGGCAATCCTAAAATACAATATGAACAATATCCTACATTTGATCCATGTAGTGAAAAAGTCACTAAACTAGGTCTGTATGCCAATTCAAAAGAAAAAAATATTGAGGCTTTAAAAATAGCGCTTGGTTATTATCATTGGGAACTAAAACACTATCAATTTGAAAAAAATCCTGTTTGGGAGGAATATCAATCCATTGCCGATAAAATAGCCCCTAAAACAGTTAAAGTTGTCTATATAGAAAACTTTCCAGGTATAATACCGAATCATGAAAAAAATATTTTTATATTTTATCTAACCCAATTAGATAATAAATGGTATTTAACCATTCTAGATTTTTATACTATGGATTGCCGTGCATAATATGCGTGATAATAAAAAAATATTCTGGCAAAAATTGTTAATATTCATAGTAACTTATCAATTAAAAATCCACCTAAAATAAAGAGGAAATAAATTCACTATTATCTGAAATCAGGTATATACTCTCCATAAATTCTGAAAACCGCACTCATATACTGCACCCGTTATTCTATACAAGCATTTTTTAAAGTACGGGGGAGTAAAAAATGTACAAGGAATATTGGCAATGAGATTGATAATAGTATGTATAACCCTCTTATTTATGAGTAATCAAATGGCGAATAGCCAACCGATTAATAAAAATAAAAAAGACGATCTTATTACCCAAATTATGCAAGCTCCGCTTGCCAGCCCGCCAATTGGTGATAAACATGTTTTATATCCTTTTGCCACACATTGGCAACATGCAGAAACAGAAAGTGAACGTTCGGGGAATGAAAAGGCTTTTGATGAATTAGCCAGGAATTTATATAAGCAGTCCCAATCAGAACAATCCTATAAGATCACTTTAACCCAAGAAAATTTAAAGCAGGTTGTTCAGGATTCCTATGATATCCCATTTAATATCAACGATATTTTAAACCAGAAGATTACAGTTCATGTGGAAAAAATAGCCGGCTTTCCTCAGTTTGATCTGTTTCTACTCACCACTGAGAATCTTGAGTTAGAATGCAACCATTGCGAGTATGGAAGACACCTTATTTTTCAATCCATTATATCTATCAGCTCTCATCAAATTGTGGATAAATTAGCAGCCACTTACGAATATGGAAATGATCTGGGTAGAAGCTATCGATTTTTCCATTATAACAATGGGAAAATAATTATTAGGGATCTTGGTAGTGATGAGATAGACAGTGATGCTTATGAAAAAAGAACATATCAACTGACCTCCCAAGGCAAATTCATCCGCTATTATGATACTAATGGTTCTTTTCAAAATACAGATCTTAATGTTACAGAGGAAGGTTTAGTTCAAAACCATACTCGCGAGGGGGTATGGATAGAGATGCAGTAAATATGCGCCTCTTGGGATCGGTTATATTTATCTCGAATCGGAATACAAAAATGGCCTGCCTGTTGGTATTTGGAAATGTCATCAATTAGAACATAATGAACTGAATGAACCCATCTTATCCACTCGCAAAAAAGGCAAACTTTTGTACACAGAAACCTATAAAGACGGTGAGCTTATCGAACGCAAATTTATGAAACCATAGTTAATGGTGAAATAATTACAAAATTTTGCAGAAATAGAAAAATTCATGAAGTCACAAAGGAAATAAAGAGAACAAACGTAAGGATATTTTATTTTTATCCTGTTTATTAAGGATTAAAAATATGATTTGCAATCAGCAAACTTTATGGATAATAAAATCATTGAAGTTTATAAAAGAGATTAAAAATGAAGAAATCTATCTTTCCTTGCTGTTTTCTTAACTGATTGTTATTGGTTATTTAAGCGGCAGTATAAAAAAATTTTCTAGAACATACTTTGCCTTTTACGTTGTAGTTCCCTTACTACCTATAGTAAGAGAGAGAGCTACAACTTCAACAAAAGAAACCAGAACAGCTAGAAAAGCTGCTTTCTCAGGAAAAAGGAAACGGTGCGCATGAGAAGTCAGCAGGAGGAAAAACCCCTTTTGATACTATAGCTGAAGATGGCGATAGTGGATCTCTTGCACATATAGAAACAGGTACAAGATCAAAAGAAAAAGCATCTTTGACATCTAAAAATGTAACAAAAGTAAAAGAACTTATAGAGCAGATAATAGACCACCCTAACGCATTAAAATAATAAATAAATGATGGAGAAGAATTAAATAATGCAGAAAAATATTGAAATCTTAAAAATTATTAAAGAAACTAATCATACAGAAGCTATCAATTTAAGAAGTATTGATATGAGGGTAATGATGAAATGTCCTGAAGTTGTTTACCATAAAGAATTATTAATCATCATTAATAATTTACTTGAAAAATCTTATATTGAATGGGTAAGAGAAAATTCTAGTGTAATAATTACTAAAAAAGGCATTGAATACTTAGATGGATTTGAAAAAATGAGTAATATTTAAAATTGGTAGCTAATTTTACTATCCTATATTTTTTATGTATTGAAAGATATAAAAATTTATGAGTAAACTTCGAAAAATAGAATCTAGTTACCAGTTTGAGAGAATGTTTCTACATATTGGAAGTATAGCGAGTCCAACTAGGTTACTTGATGAGTTAGAACAAGATAAATTAATATTACATGAAGGTATTTTTGATAAAGATCCCTCTTTTTATAAAAATATTTTGACAACAAAAAAGGATTGGATTATTTAAATGAAAAATTAAAAAACACTTCATTTTCTACAAAAGAATTGACTGGGCAAAGAATTGATATATTGAAAAAAATATTTGGTATAGATTAATTTTATTTTGTGTTTAATAAGGGATAAATAAAATCTGATGAAAACAAAGGAAACGATAGAAATATTAAAAAAAGCAGGATGGGAATTAGGGAGAGAGAAAAAAATAAAAAAAGAAATAGAATTTTTAGCAATTAAAGGCTATATCATATCAGATTCTTTTGTTTCTTTTTATAAAGAATATGGGCAATTGTATGTTGATATTAAGGTAAAAGGAAACGATAGAGTAATTGATTTTAATATATATACTCCAGTAAGTTATGATTATGATGAAGTTATTATAAATGATTACCCTAAAATAATAGGTTCTAAAAATTTAATTCCTATAGGAAATATTGATGGAACATCTTATTTAGTCATAGACGAAAATAAAAAAATATATTCTTTATATGATGGAAGTGTTCTGATTATAGGTGAAAATCCAGATAATGCATTAAATAATTTATTTAGTAAGGAATGGAGAGAATTTCAGGAATTACCCATACCTGATTGGTGGTAGAGTATTAAAAAACAAAACCTTACTTATAACTTATTTTAACTATAACGAATAGAATTTAAATCTTCTAATTTATTCTTTTCTTCCGAGAGATAGATTATCATGAAGTAATCGAAAGCGATCATCAAAGTATCGCTTTACTTTTTATTTGAAAAAAAATGAGCATTTTTGCTAACCCGCATTTAAACCCGAAAAAATAGTAAATTGATAGAAAAATTGATAAATGTATATGGATAAGCGGTATACTAAAAAAATATAAAATATTGATTTATAATCAAATAGAGACGTATAGATATGAGATGAAGTGAGAAGTTGGCTCCTCCAACTGGACTTGAACCAGTGACATACGGATTAACAGTCCGCCGTTCTACCGACTGAACTATGGAGGAACCGAAATGTAGCGCGCATATTATAGATTTAATCGCCCCATGTCAACTGTTAAATTTTTTTTACTGTATTTTTAACGCATTTATGATGATTCACGATTGTTTTGAATAAGGCTTTTTGTCTAAGTAATTGCTGAGGGTGTGAGCCAAGTTCGCCTTGCGGGATGGGTTGTTTTTGGTAGTATTTGATCCAATAAGGAATAATTTGACCAGTCGCAGAATCTTTGAAATTCATTGGATAGCGCTGAAAATATTCTTCACCTGATGGGTATTTAAAGGCATAAGTAATTAATTCGCTACAGTAAAATCCTTCATCTTCAGCACGGAAACTATGGTTATAGGGCAATCCTAAACACGTTTTAACTCGGGTTAATGCATTTTTGATGACTGAATCATCATAAATGGTTGCGACCAAATTATATTTAGCCCTCGCTAAAAAGTCATTAAGGGGTTGTTGAATCACGCCATGCTGTTGAGTGGCTTCTATGACGATATTATTACCAATATATAACCCAACATGGTTTATCTGTTTGATTATTTCATCCGTGTCGGTACCAGAATGCGTCACTGCGGTATTGAATTCGCTTTCTTCATTCTGGGCTTGGAAAATAATATCGCCAATTTGCATGGTTATTTGCGTGCGTGGTGGCGCCATAATGAGAACATCACGCAAGTTGCAATAATAAATTTAGCTGCATCAACACCAACGAAAGGTAAGTAGCCGACTTTTAGTGCTTCGATAAGTGAAATATGCATATATCCCATTAGATAAACAACACCAAATACAAATAAGAGTTGATGTGCACAAGCGAAGGCAATTAAACCTAAAATAAAGTGACGATCGTACCCCTTTTCGGCAGCAAAACCTGCTAAATAAGCACTAAATATATAACCATACAAATAACCTGCTGACGGTGAAGCTAATGCCATAATTCCACCGCTACCATTAGCGAATAGTGGTAATCCCATTGCACCTAAAAAGAGATATTGGAGTATGGTTAATGCACCTAGTTTACGACCTAAAAAAGCGCCAATTAACAATACGGCTAACGATTGAAGTGTGAATGGTACTGGGTAGGTGGGAATGCTGATATTAGCAGCTAACCCTAGCAGTAGTGTTGCCCCTGTAGTTGCACACAGTTTGCGTTGCCAAGATGATAAGTTAAATAGTGTAGTGATGTAAGTTGGATAATATGTTGTAAGTTTCATTATTTTCTACCATTAAAAGATAAACAGTAGTGCAATAATAATACAAAAATTTATAATGTAAACCATTTTAACTTTAAATGGTTTACATTATTTTATTTAAACATCAATAACGACGTTATACTAAGTAAGGGTTAGTCATTCTTTCATTACCAAAGCTCGACATCGGGCCATGACCAGGTACAAAGATAAAATCGTCGCCTAATGGAAAGAGTTTATGGGTAATTGATGAGATCAGATCTGCATGATTTCCACGAGGAAAGTCGGTTCGTCCAATACTGCTTTTGAACAGTACATCACCCACAAAAGCAATTTTATCTTGTTTGTTAATAAATACGATATGGCCCGGAGTATGACCTGGGCAGAATAAAACATCTAAAGTGACATTTCCTACTTTTATTTGTTCACCTTCGGTTAACCAGCGATCGGGTGAAAAACTGTCAATATGAGGAAAACCAAATTGTATGCATTGTTGTGGTAAGCCTGACAGTAAAAATTCATCTTCTTGGCTAGGTCCAATAATTTTAACGTTATAGTGTTTAGCTAATTCCACCGCTGCACCAACATGATCTAAATGACCGTGGGTAAGCAGTATTTGTTTAATATCTACATTAAGCTTTTCAACTGCTTTTTTTAGTAGTTCTGGCTCACCACCTGGATCGATAAATGCGGCTTGATTTGTTTCATCACACCAAATAATGCTACAGTTTTCTTGAAAAGCTGTAACGGGAATGATTTGATACTGAAACATATTGTTATCTCCTTGTTGTTTAGTGCCGAGCCGTTAAATTTTGACCATCTTCTTTTGTTAATTGAGCAAAGATTATACTTGATAGCATAGTTACCACACCTAGTATAACAAAGGATAGTTGAAATGCGTGAATAGTCGTTGTTGAGTTGCTAAATAATCTAACCAATACCGCACCAAAGCCCGTACCAAAACTGATGGCTAATTGTTGATTGACCGCCATTAAACTATTGCCACTGCTAGTGTTTTCGCCTTGTAGGTTAGCTAAAGTTATACTATTCATTGAGGTAAATTGCATTGAGTTAACACCACCAATACAAAATAGTAAAATACCTAATATGACTAGTGGTGTGGTTAGATTTAATAATGACAGTAAAAGAATCAATATTCCCGCCAAAATAGTATTAGCAACCAGCACAAAACGATAACCTAATCGAGCTAATAATTTGGTAATAAAAAAGCGTGTAAAAATTGAAGCGATCGCCATTGGTACTAACATCATTCCGGCAAACATGGCTGAATAGCCAAATCCAACCTGTAAAAATAACGGAATAAGAAAAGGTACACCTGAAATACCTAAGCGACAAACTAAATTCCCGATAATGCCAATTTTGAATGTACGGATATTGAATAATGAGAGTGAAAACAGCGGTGCTTGTCTCTTTTTGGCGTAGCTACGATAAATAAAGAGAAATACGATGCTAATAATAGCAAGCGATAGCGGTAAATAATATTGTTGGCCTTCATTTAAACATTCAATACTCAGCGTTGCGCTGATGAAGGTAATAACAATAAAAATAAATCCAAATGCGTCAAAAGGCATATGTTCGCCTTTTAGGTTTGGCATATATTTTAAGCTGACAAGCACGCCTAAAATACCAATGGGCAAATTAATCAAAAAGACCCAATGCCAACTTACCATATCAACCAAATAACCACCTAAAACAGGTCCGAGTACCGGTCCAATTAATCCGGGAATAGTGGCAGTATTTAATGCGGATAAAAACTCATTACGTTTAAAAGCCTTAATTAAAACCAAACGGGAAACGGGCACCATCATTGAGCCACCAATGCCTTGAATTACTCTTGATATATCTAAGAATATTAACGAATTAGATAGCGCACAAAGCAATGATCCTAATGTAAAGAGTGCGACCGCCATGACAAACACGTTTTTGGTACCAAATTTGTCAGATAAAAACCCACTTACCGGAATAAATAGTGCCAAGGTTAATGCGTAACAAATTACCGCTGATTGCATATTTAATGGCGATTCATTGAGATCTTTAGCCATGGTTGGCAGCGCAGTATTTAAAATCGAGGTATCAAGCGATTGCATAAAAAAAGCAAAGGCTGCAATCCAAGGTAATATTCGATAGACAAAAGGAGGTAATTCGCGATTCATTTTATTCAGCCTAATGTTATTAAATTGCACGAATGATATGCTTAGCGCTAAGATTATGCTCTCTTACCTTTATGATTGGGTAAGAGAGCCCATGAATGCTATTTTATGATAATTAATTATTAGCTTTTTTCTTATCTTTAACCGGTTTGCCTTGCCAATAACCCGCCAAGAGTGAGCCAGAAATATTGTGCCAAACAGAAAATACCGCAGCTGGCAGTGCTGATAAAGCTGAAAAATAGGTGGTACCCAGTGTTGCAGCTAACGCTGAGTTTTGCATTCCCACTTCTAAAGACATGGTTCGGCAGGTCGATTCATCAAATCCAAATAAACGTCCTCCCCAATAACCACCTAACAAACCAATTCCATTATGGATGATTACGGCAAAAATGACCGTTATACCGACTTGACCAATGAGCGCATGACTACCCGCTACCACTATGCAAATAATTAATAAAATACATAACATTGAGAGTAATGGTAGGAAGCGCTCACATTTTTTTACTACTGAATATAAAAAGTGGTGAACAATTAATCCCAATAATATTGGAACAAGTACTATTTGGACAATATGCACTAACATATCCCATACAGGTACTTCAACAGTGGTGCCGACTAATAGTAGTGTAAGTAGTGGGGTGACCACGACACCAACAAGTGTTGATACTGATGAGATGGTGACCGATAAAGCCACATCACCCTTAGCCAGATAAATCATTACATTCGAGGCGGTTCCACTCGCAACACTACCAACTAAAACCATGCCAACTAATAACTCAGGTCGCATGGTAAATAATTTAGATAAGATCAATGCGGTTAGTGGCATAACAATATAATGCAGTAGGGTGCAAATTATTACCGCTTTAGGTTTAGTAACGACGCGTTTAAAATCATCAATACTTAACGTTACGCCCATGGTAAACATGACAAACATTAATAGTTGTGATGTATGAGGGCGAATTGGAAGGAATGCGTTAGGTAAAAAATAGGCGATTATTGCGCAAAGTACTGCCCATAGAGGAAATAATCGAGTAAGTGAAATAAGGGATTGCACAAATAACTGACTATAGCGTCGAGACATAAGCACCACCTTGTGGCTGAATAATTTTTTAATAATTATATGGTTAAGTTTGATTTAGTATTTCCATTTTATTGATTCTATTAAATAGCGTCAAGGTATTTGTTAGAATTGTGTCGCGTATTTCTATCGGATTTTCAGGACGTAATTGACAAAGAATCTTAAAAATATCGACAATATTTTCTGGTCGATTGATTTGTCCTTGCCGGCCACTTAACGGCATGTCAGGTGCATCGGTTTCTAACACTAAACTTTCGAGCGGTAATTTGGCGATGGTTTGACGAGTTTTATTGGCTCGCGCATAGCTTATTACGCCACCCACACCAATGTAATAGCCTAATTTAACAAATTGCATGGCTTGTTGATAACTTCCAGAAAAACCGTGGATCACGCCACGACAGGGTAAATTGGCTTGATGTAATTCATGATAGATAACATCGTGTGTTTTGCGGGAATGGACTAAAACCGGTAGATCAAAGCGCTTGGCTATAGTCAATTGTGCTCGAAAAAAATCAAGTTGCTGTTGCCACGCAATCGAGTTGTCATAACGATCTAAACCGATTTCGCCAATAGCGACTATTTTTTTTGAGTGAGTACTAACTTTATCTACTAATATTTCAAGGTCAGTAGGGGAGTGTTGATATATAGGATGTAGGCCAAGTGCAGCATAAAGTTCATGATACTGTCCGCTGAGTTGCAAAATTTGGCTAAAATGATCAGCACATACGGCCGGAATAATTAAACCAGTAATCTGAGCTTGGCGAATGTGGTTGATTGAATTATCTAAATCGGTAACAAAAGCAGGAAAGTTGAAATGGCAATGTGTATCAATAAACATAATGCCTCCTATTCTTCGACTTGATGTAATAATACCGGTAATAAAAATCGCTGAGCAAGATGGGTTATTTGCTCAATTAATTCATTGTTCAACTCAGGGTATAATCTTGCGTAATAACTATCACATTCAGCGGAGTGAAATTGTCCACCTTGCCATGCATTTAATAATTTACTGATGGCTTTTTCACTCGGCTCAATTTCTGCTGTTTTTGGATTATATGCGGTAATTAACCAACTCCATGCGCTTTGTAATGGTAACAACATCGGTTGATTAATACCTTGTATATAACCGTCAACCAAATCAGTTAATATTGCTAAAGCTTGGTTAGCATCAATGTGTGAAAAACGCCATTGATTGTCTTCTCGCCCATATAATCGACTTTGGCTTTTATCTGTATTTAAAATACAATAAATTAAATGGTCAATCCATAATGATATACCATCACGAATAGAGAGATTAGTCGGTCGCCAAGTTAAAATGCCATCTTGTTGAATATGAGTTAACCATCCTTGTAATTGATAATGTTGTTTATTTATCGAAATGGTTAAATTCACCTCTGACGTTGAAAGATCGGTTCGCTCTTTAATGATTTTGTTGGCTAATGGCTGTAATAATTCACATTGTTCATCATAAATAATCTCACCAAAAGCTCCATCTGGTAATTCACCCGTCAATGTTAGGCGTTGATACAAATTATCAGTTGAGTCCTTAGTGATCATCTCATTTAGAATCTGTAAATTGAGTTGATAGCGTTTCAAGCTATCTAGGCTAAAGTTTTCGGCATCGGGTAATGTGTCATCTAAATAATTGATATAAAAATTAAAGCGTTTTTGTAAAAAAAATCGAATAGAGTGTTGATAAAATCGCTTTAGTTCATCCAAATTGATGTTATCAACAACCATATTGGTGATATCACTGATAAATGATTGGCTTTCCCCTGCTTTTAACGCTGCTGGTAACCACTCATCGGCATAACTTCTTGGCTCATTTAAGAAATTTAGCGGATTAAATGGGGTGCGGGTATGCAATGTTTTTAATTTATCTATTAGATGATTTTTTTTAGTGGAATTTTCATCCGTTGCATAATACTGCACAATATAATCCCAAAGTTCATCAACCAATACCGATGGATAACGTTCGCTATCATCTTTCATATCACGGCCAATATAACTGATATAGAGTTGATTTTGTGCCGATAAAATAGCTTCTAAAAATAGATAACGATCATCAATGCGTCGACTACGATCGCCGCGTCTTGGATTTTGTGCAATTAAATCAAAATCTAAAGGTAATGATGTTCTTGGATAGTCACCATCGTTCATACCTAATAAGCAAACCAATTTAAACGGAATAGAACGCATTGGCATCATAGTACAAAAGTTTATTTTACCAACTAAGAATCGATGCGCTAAGTGGCTTTGTTCCAATCGGGTTTGCATAGCATCATGTAAGACGGTTATCGAAATATTGTCGGTAAAATTGGCATTTAAACCACTGCTGATCAGCTTTTCCCACTCTTCTTGGATCATGAGTAAAATTGATTCACGCGATGTATTGCTAACAAAGAAGTCATTGATAAGCTCAATACAGCAACTTTGCCATTCAGATAACGGTTTGTCTTCACTTAAAATGTTTAGCCATTTACGTACAGATTTTATAAATTCTGCTAATTGGCCAATTAATTCGGCATCTAATCCTGTAGCCCCATCATAAGGTAATATCTGTTGCCAGCCACCTTGTTCACTATTCATGGTATAACCAAGTAGTAAGCGCTCAATACCAAATAGCCAACTGTGAGCATTTTCGAGACCAAAACGAATACCAGACTCAATAATCCAAGTATGTAATAAAGTTAGTTGTGGCTCACTTATGGTAAATTTTTCAGCAATTGCTGGGATTTCTAGCAGGTTAAATAACTCTTCGGCAGTAAAGCGGCTTTCAGTAAAGTTTAAAATAGCAAAAAATCCTTGCACAATGGGATCGATGTTACGCGCTTTTTGATCGGAAATAGTGAATGGTAAATGACGTTGTCCTTCAGCATTACCAAATACGGATCGAATATAAGGTACATACTTATCAATATCTGAAACCATGACAATACAATCACGTAATTCCAGTGTTGGATCAGCATCAAATGCTGATAATAGATAATCATAAAGTACTTCGACTTCCCGCTGTTCGCTATGACAAGCATGAAATGTTATCGATCTATCTTGGTTATCGATTTCATCTACTGGTGCTTCACGGTAGAGCTCTAAAATATCTTGCTGAATAGCATGTAATAGGCAATTACGCTCATTGTCGACAAAGAGATCAATATCCTGTTTATTTTGGAACTCTTGCAATAAAAATAGGTTATCGCGTCCCAATTTTCCCCACGATGTCAGTAGTGGGTTTTGTGTATCCGATATTTCAACAATATCTCCCCAATACCATTTACAAGGGTTGTTAAACATGAGGTGAACGTCTATATGTTGTCCAAGTGCGGATAATAGTGATAGATAAATTGGGGGCAAAGATGTGATGCCAAAAATATAAATCCGCTTAGGTAAATTGTTTAATCTGGAACGATCAAAGTCACTATCTAACATAATCTCTAACATTTGTTGATAAATGTTAGCACGATGATAGGGTTGGCTAATCGAGATCAGTTGACGCCATAATTCCGCTTGCCACTTCTCATCCGGATGGTTGTTCAATTCAGTTACTGTTTGATTAGCTTCCCATTTGGCTAGCCAGTCTGGGCGATAAACTAAATACTGGTCAAATAATTTTGCTATGCGAGTTGCTAATTGGTACTGTTTTCGTTCTTCTTTATCAATATCAAGATAATATTTGATTGTTTCAAATTCTGGCCGCTCAATAATTTTTGGCAATAGATAATATAAACGCCAAGTCATTGATTCGACATTATAACTATTTTCAATTGGTGCCTCAGGCAGAAGGGCTTGGTATAACTGCCAAATAAATTGACTCGGAAAGGGAAAATCAACATTAGCCACAATACCAAGATCGTTAGCCAATTCAATTTGTAACCACTGCGCCATCCCTTGGCTTTGCACAATGACCATATCAGGTGTAAATACTTGCTCTAATGGGTCTCTGCTCATTAATTCGCTGACTAATGATTTGAGTAAATCGACTTGATTAGAATGATAAATAGTAAACATGGTTACATTAGTTTTAATATAATTAAATTGATTATCGCCGATTGTTATTAATAAATCCAGTTACGTATAGGTGGTGTTTTTTTATATTGTAATAATTCTTATAACATCCAACTCGCTTTTGTAAAAAAGTTGAGGAGTGGGGTTTTTGGGGTTCTAAATTCTGCAATGTTGCCTCAAGTAAATAATTCCGCTTTAAACTATGGCGCTTTTTAGTAGTTCTATTTTTCCATCAAAAAAGTTGAGGAGCGGGGTTTTTGAAGTTTTAAATTTCACTTAAAAACTTTTAAATGATCAAAATCACTAAATTTCTAATCCAAAACCTCAAAATAAAATTTTTAAGGATCAATCGCTCTAATTTTAAAGATTTGTAATCATAATATCTTTAATTAAAACATAAGTTAATCAAATATCGGTTAGATCCTTTTTAGATCCTATTTACAAAAGTTAACCCAATTGAGCGAAAAAAAGTGTTGCATCGTGTTTTTCCAATCACTATACTTTTTACACGGTTTTAGCTACTAGGCTAAAATTTGACAGAAAAGTATAAAATTGTAAATTAATCAAAAAATTACTTGACAGGGTAGTCTAAAATGCAATATAATTTTCAACAGCCAACAGCCAACAGCCAACCTGCCAAACCTATCTTTTAAATTCGTCTAAGTCCAGCACCCAGTTTAAATTTTTCACTGAAGCTTATTTTTCCACGCAATCAAGTGAAATTCTGCGAATTTTCGCGCGATCCTCTTCTCGATCTTTTTTCCGGTCGTTTTTCGGATCCTCTTTCAGATCCTGTTTTCGATCCTTTTCCCAATTATCCCGGCAGATTGTTTTTTTCGTGGCTCTTTTCCTTCCTTTTTCCAGTCATGCATTGACATCACAGACAACTAGAAATGCGATACAGGGTAGTGTACCTTATCTGACTTTCGACGGTGGTCGTACTCGTGCGGTTGATGTTAACGGTCTGCTTGGGATTACACTATCTAACGGAGCTAATTACACGCCTTCAACCAATACTTCATCTTCTTCAGCACCAATCGTCTTGCCGGTTGAGGGTCAGAGTTTTGCTGATATTGCTATGTTGGTTCCTACTGATACTAATTCAGTCGCTTTGAGTTCACTTATCGGTCCTCCTAATAATTATTGGGGTGATGATGATGGTGATAGTGACGTTACTGTTACTGGTTCTTTAAGTTTATCTATCGTCGATAACAGAGGTCAATCGGTATCACGTAGTACAGAGCTAGAGATTTGTAAGGCACCTTATAGGGTTACGTTATCCAGTACTAACGGTACATTATCAACACGTTATGGATTTCCTAATCTTAGTACTTTCAATGCTAGTAATGTGACTTATTACGTCAATCCTAAGGCTTCGCCTGTGATTTGTTTTGCTCGGCCTAACTTAAAGTTTGGTAAGCGTGGTGATTCTCCTCCTTACCCATCTTTGGATTTTGCTGGCCCAGCTTCGATGTGGGACCCGGATAATGGTTTTATCCCTCAGTCAACTGGCCCATCCTCTTACGGTAGAAACTTTCCTACTACAGGTCTTAATGGATTGTACTTTGATTTACTCATTAGTGGTGTAAGTCGGCCATTGTCTTGGTCTCCTGTTTCTCATGGAGGTATCACTGCTACTATGTCTAATCCTACTGCTACAAGCGTACACGTTACTTTAACTGGTCCTTACGCTACCGAATCCCAGCATAATTCTAGAAATCCTGGTCCTATTTCTAAACCTACTTTGCCTCAGACCTTCGAGTTGGTCGGTCGTGATACTAATGGTACTCCAGTTGTTAAATATGGTTTTACTTTGAAGCAGTGGTTCGTCAACCGAGGTTCTAAGTATGACACTTATCCTAATACATTATCTTGGTGTAATAGTCTTGGTTATCAAGTACCTAAGGTAAAGGATTTAACCAACGCATCTTGTCGAGGTTACAATTCAAGCATTTACTGTCAGGGTTCAGTCGGCGCCACTCCTTCCTCATCCCATAATGCTTACATGCGTCATATAGGTTCTGGTTTTTTCACGGAGTGGGGTTATATGTCTGATTATTCAGGCGTTGGCCTCGCCGACTATTGGCTCTGGACTAGTGACCTGAATGGTAGTTCCCAGTTTGTCGTGTACACAGGCGGCGGTGACGTGGCTTGGGACTACACCTCCTTCCACCGCTCCGGCCTTTGCTCCCATCCTTAGTTTTTATTTCTTCGTCCTTAATCCTTAGGGCGGGGGTGGGGGTGATAAAAAATAGTGTTGAGTGATTAAAAGTAAGCTGACTCAAGGAGTCAACGTCGTTTAGCCATAAAAAGCGATTTTGCGGCTAAGCGACGCTTCAATTACCCGCCTCGGCGGGTATATTTTTGAGGTATTTTATCTCAAAAAAAAGTTGAGGAGCGGGGTTTTTGGGGTTCAAAATTTTGTTTTGAAATATTGTCTCAAATAAATAATTGCGCTCTAACTGTGTCGCTTTTTAGTAGCTGTATTTTTCCATTAAAAAAAGTTGAGGAACGGGGTTTTTGGGGTTCAAAATCCTGCTTTGATATATTGTCTCAAATAAATAATTCCGCTTTAAACTGTATCGTTTTTTAGTAGTCTTTTTTACATCAAAAAAAGTTGAGGAGCGGGGTTTTTGAGGTTTTAAATTTCACTTAAAAAGTTTTAAATGATCAAACTTACTAAATTTCTAATTCAAAGCCCTAAAATAAAATTTCGAGGATCTTTAATCATTTATTTAAAGATTTGTAATTGTGATATCTTTAATTAAAACAATAGCCAATCAATTGTAATCTAGATCCTTTTTAGATCCTATTTACAAAAGTTAACGCAACTGAGCGAAAAAAAGTGTTGCATCGTGTTTTTCCAATCACTATACTTTTTACACGGTTTTAGCTCAGAGGCTAAAACTTGATAAAAAAGTATAAAATTGTAAATAAATCAAAAAATTACTTGACAAGGTAGTCTAAAATGCATTATAATTTTCAACAGGCAACAGGCAACAGGCAACATGGCCAACCTATCTTTTAAGTTCGTCTAAGTCCAGCACCCAGTTTAAATTTTTCACTAAAACTTATTTTTCCACGCAATCAAGTGAAATTCTGCGAATTTTCGCGCGATCGCTTCCGCGATCCTCTTTTCGATCTTTTTTCCGGTCGTTTTCCGGATCCTCTTTCAGATCATCTTTTAGATCCTTCGATTTTCCCAAATTATCCCAGCAGATTGTTTTTTTCGTGGCTCTTTTCCTTCCTTTTTCTGGTCATGCATTAACATCACAGACAACTAGGAATGCGATACAGGGTAGTGCACCTTATCTGACTTTCGACGGTGGTCGTACACGTGCGGTCGATGCTAACGGTCTGCTTGGGATTACGCTATCTAACGGAGCTAATTACACGCCTTCTAACAATTCATCATCTACAACCCCAATCGTCTTGCCGGTTGAGGGTCAGAGTTTTGCTGATATTGGTATGTTCGTTCCTACTGATACAAATTCAGTCGCTTTAAGTTCTCTTATCGGTCCTCCTAATAATTATTGGGGTGATGATGATGGTGATTCTGGTGTTACTGCTACAGGTTCTTTAAGTTTATCTATCGTCGATAAAAACAATCAGTCTGTATCACGTAATTCCGTGTTAACAATTTGTAACGCACCTTATAGGATTAAGTTATCTAGTACTAACGGTACATTATCTACTCGTTATGGCGTTCCTAATCGTAGTACTTTCAATGCTAGTAATGTGACTTATTACGTCAATCCTAAGGCTGGGCCGGTGGTTTGTTTTGCCAGACCTAATTTGAGAGAAGGTTCAGGTATATATGCTGGCCCAGCTTCAATGTGGGACCCTGCTAAGGGTTTTCTGACTCAAGAAACAGACCCGTCACTTTACGGTAGAAACTTTCCTACTACTGGCGCTAATGGAATGTACTTTGATTTACTCATTAGTGGTGTCAGTCAGCCATTGTTTTGGTCTCCTGTTTCTCAGGGTGGTATCACCGTTACAATGTCTAATCTTACTGCTACAAGCGTACGCGTTACTTTAACGGGTCCTTACGCTACCGAATCCCAGCATAATTCAGACAGTCCTAGTCCTATTTCTAAACCTACTTTGCCTCAGACATTCGAGTTGGTTGGTCGTGACGCTCAAGGTAATCCAGTCGTCAAATATGGTTTTACTTTGAAGCAGTGGTTCGTGAACCGTGGTTCTAAGAAGGACTATTATCCTAATACATTATCTTGGTGTAATCGTATTGGTTATCGAATGCCTCGCGTAAAGGATTTAACTAATGCATCTCGTGATTGGAATGGTAACCCTATATCCATCGGCGCCACCCCATCCTCATCTGGTAATTATTACCAACGTAGAATTGGTTCTGGCTTTTTCACTGAGTGGGGTAGTATGCATGATTATTCACGCGTTGGCTTCAACGACGCTTGGTACTGGACTAGTGACCCGAATGGTAGTGACCAGGTTATCGTGTACACACACAGCGGTAACGTGGATTGGGGCTACTACTTCAACTACGGCTTTTGCTCCCATCCTTAGTTTTTATTCCTTCGTCCTTAATCCTTAGGGCGGGGGCGGGGGTGGGGGTGATAAAAAATAGTGTTGAGTCATTAAAAGTAAGCTGACTCAAGGAGTCAACGTCGTTTAGCCATAAAAAAAGCGATTTTGCGGCTAAGCGGCAAAAATGCTGGGCACCGAGGTGGTGGTTAAAAATATTGATATTAAAGGAGTAATATAAAATGAATATTGAAGAAAAAATAGCGTTAAGTAAAAATCCGGTTCAGTTTATAGCCGAGGGTAATTTTTTAAAGCTTTATAATCAATCATTATATGTGGTTGAGCAATTATTGGGTTTTAACTTAAAGGTAACGGCAAAGTATATAAAAAAAATTGATGAAATTATTATTTGCGGTGGATTTCCTACCCGTTCTATTACTAAACGCTACCCTAATGCCAGCCCTAATTTAACGGGGTATGAGTTATTGGGTGATTATGATTTAAGTGGCTATGAGCTATGGTATCAAAAGCATTGCCAAATACCGAAGCAAAAAACACCACAATCCCTTCTCACAACATC
>NZ_LZEI01000002.1:0-213610 GCF_001693745.1 Gilliamella sp. wkB72
GTCGCTAAGTATGATCAAAGATCATATTTCGAACTTTATAATGATCATTAAAACTCATAATTACATTTTTATTGATCATAATATTTAAGATGTATAACTTTTTTAACCAGAATGATCTAAATAATTAAGATTAAATTATAGACAATAAAAGATAAAATTTAAGCAAACAAATTTATTTTTTGTGGATAACTCTGTGATAAACCCACTATATAAGCTGTTATAATCATATTAATAACCTTAAAAGTAAAAAAGGTTGTGGATAAAAATAAGAGTTATAAACAGGATTAACTAAAAAAAGATCCGATCAATTAACAGCATTAGACGATCATTAAGATCCTATAAAATAATCATAAAAAAGAGTTATCAACAAAAATGATCCAAACTAATAATAGTAAAAATAAAAAAGATCACAAAAAGATCTTATTTAATTTAAATGATGATCAAAATAGATCATTTGACGTAATAAAAAAGATGAGTAAAATTCCTTACGCTAAATAAAACCAAATCACCTGATCAAAATAATGATCATCTATCTGTAAAATAAAAAACGAGGCTTTATATGTTTTATCCAGATCTTTTTGATGTCATCGTCGTTGGTGGTGGCCATGCCGGAACAGAAGCAGCAATGGCATCAGCAAGAATGGGCCGAAAAACATTACTTTTAACCCATAATATCAATACGTTAGGACAAATGTCATGTAACCCTGCTATTGGTGGTGTTGGTAAGGGACATTTAGTAAAAGAAATTGATGCAATGGGTGGATTAATGGCACATGCTATTGATCTTTCTGGGATCCAATTTAGGATCTTAAACAGCAGCAAAGGTCCTGCTGTAAGAGCAACACGAGCTCAAGCGGATCGATCTTTGTATCGTAAAGTAATACGAACAACCCTTGAAAACCAAGAAAACTTAATGTTATTTCAACAATCAGTTGAAGACGTGATCATTGAAAACGATCAGATCACGGGGGTGGTTACACAAATGGGTGTTTCATTTAAAGCAAGATCTGTTGTATTAACTACTGGCACTTTCTTAGATGGCAAAATCCATATAGGACTTGATAATTATAGTGGCGGTAGAACGGGTGATCCTGCTTCGATAGGTCTTTCCAAATCGTTGCATCAATATCCATTTAGAATGGGTCGTTTAAAAACAGGAACGCCGCCTCGTATCGATGCTAGAACCATAGATTTTTCTAAATTAGGTACACAATACGGTGATGATCCTGTGCCTGTATTTTCATTTTTAGGTGATGCTAAACAGCATCCTAAACAAATTCCTTGTTATATAACAAGTACTAATGAAACCACACATGATATTATTCGAAACAGCTTAGATCGTAGCCCTATGTATACAGGTGTTATTGAAGGTGTAGGTCCACGATATTGTCCATCAATCGAAGATAAAATAATGCGTTTTGCTGATCGTAACTCGCACCAGATCTATTTAGAACCGGAAGGTTTAGACAGTAATGAAATTTATCCAAATGGAATATCAACAAGTTTACCTTTTGACACACAATTAGCTTTTGTTCGCAGTATGAAAGGACTGGAAAATGCCAATATAGTCAGACCAGGTTATGCGATTGAATATGATTACTTTGATCCTCGTGATCTCAAACCAACTCTTGAAAGTAAAGTGATCAAAGGCTTGTTTTTAGCAGGACAGATCAATGGTACTACAGGTTATGAAGAAGCCGCTGCTCAAGGTATGCTGGCAGGATTAAATGCAGCTCGTTTTGTTTATGATCAAGATCAATGGTATCCAACGCGTGATCAAGCTTATTTAGGGGTTTTGGTTGATGATCTTTGTACTTTAGGTACTAATGAACCTTATCGTATGTTTACTTCACGAGCTGAATATCGCTTAATGTTACGTGAAGATAATGCAGATATTCGTTTAACAGAAATTGGACGACAACTTGGAATGGTTGATGATTACCGTTGGCAACGTTTTAACGAAAAATTTGAAGCTATTGAACAAGAAAGAGCACGTCTTCGTGACATTTGGGTTCATCCTCACATTGAAACAATTGATGAAGTTAATGCGGTATTAAGCGCTAACCTTACCAAAGAAGCCAATGGAGAAGAGCTGCTTAAACGCCCTGAAATGAGCTACAAAACTCTACAATCCCTGTCTTTATTTGCACCAGGGCTAAGTGATGATCAAGCAGCAGAACAAGTTGAAATTCAAGTTAAGTATGACGGCTATATAAAACTACAAATTGAAGAAATAGAAAGACAAAAACGAAATGAGGAAACTCTCATACCTGAGCATATAGATTATGCTGAAATATCAGGGCTATCTAACGAAGTTGTTGCTAAATTAAAACAACATAAGCCGGTTTCAATTGGTCAAGCTTCACGTATTTCAGGTATTACACCAGCTGCAATTTCAATGTTATTAGTTTATTTAAAAAAGAAGAACTATGTTAAAAAAGAAACTCATTAATCTTATTGATCAAGCGGATCTTCCAATCAATTGTCAGCAAATTGATCAACTGATCAATTACGTTGAAATGCTTAATAAATGGAATAAAGCTTACAACCTAACAGCGGTGCGTGATCCTAATGAAATGTTAATAAAACATATTATGGATAGCTTAGTTGTTTCACCTTATTTAGTTGGTAGCACGTTTATTGATGTAGGTACAGGCCCTGGATTACCAGGGATTCCTTTAGCAATTATCAATCCAGACAAACAATTTGATCTCGTTGACAGTTTAGGTAAAAGGATCCGTTTTTTAAAACAAGTTCAATTTGAATTAAAGCTAGCAAATATTCAACCAATTCAAAGCCGTATTGAAGAATATAATCAAAAAAAATTCGATGGGGTAATAAGTCGAGCATTTGCTTCTTTACAAGATATGTTAACCTGGTGTAAACATCTTCCTAATGAACAAGGATTATTTTATGCGTTAAAAGGCAGTGATCTTGATCCTATCCCTGAAGGATTTACACTGAAACAAGATATAAAACTTACTATACCTGAATTGAATGCTGAAAGACGATTAATGATCATTGAATAAAAAACAAATTGATCTAATCACTTTTTAGATCAATTTTTACGTCTTTTCAAATAATCCTTAATACCATCAACTATGGCTTTAGAAACCTGATTTTGGAAGGCTGCTGTTTTAAGTTTTTGCTCTTCAGCTATATTACTAATAAAGGCTGTTTCAACTAAAACTGATGGAATATCTGGCGCTTTTAACACTGCAAAACCTGCTTTTTCTATCGATGGTTTATGTAATTTATTCACATTTTTCATTCGATTTAAAATAGCACTTCCTAATAATACACCATTAGAAAGGGTTGTTTTTTGTACTAAATCTAAAATAGTGTTATCTAAATATTTATCACCACTTCGGCTAACCCCACCTATTTGGTCTGCATCATTTTGAGTTTGGGCTAAATAACTTGCAGCAGAACTACTAGCGCCACGTGTTGATAAAGCAAACACAGATGAACCTCTAACAGATCGACTAGCAAAAGCATCAGCATGGATAGAAACAAATAGATCTGCATGTAAAGATCTTGCCTTTGCCACTCGAACTTTTAATGGAATAAAAACATCTTCATTACGAGTCATATAAACTTTTATATTGGGTTCTTTTTTTAGCAAACTATATGCCCGTCTGGCAATTTGCAAAACAATGTCTTTTTCTCGTGTTCTTTTATAGCCAATCGCACCAGGATCCTCACCACCATGACCAGGATCAAGCATAACAATAATAGGCGAGTTTTTATTTTTATTCGTTGGTGATTTTATTTGCGCTTGTTTTTTATTTAGATCCCCTTTTTGATACTCTTCTAAAAGCGCAAGTAAAGGATCATCATTAGCTGTAGCCGGTTTAGACGGATAAAGATCAACGACTAATCGATGTTTAAATTCAGCAATGGGTGGTAATGTAAACGTATTAGGATCAATACCCTGTTTTAATTCGATCATAATACGTACAGTTTTAGGATCTAACTGTAATGCACGTATAGATTTAATAAAAGGATCACGGCTTAAAACTTTTGTCGAAACGGTTTTTAATATTGGATTTAAATTGAGATTATCAATATCAATCACCATACGATCAGGGTTATATAATTGTGCGCTTTTATAATTAAGCTTAACGTTTGATTCTAACGTTATTCGTGTATAGGTTGATGAAGGCCAAACACGCACAGCAACAACTTGAGCCATTGCCGCAGCAAAGCCAACTCGTGTAACAGATAATAAACAAGTAGCAATAATGCCTTTGATCAAAAAGCGCTTTGTTGGACTAAAAGTTTTTGACATACCTAGACACTTTTATATTAGTAATATTAATAGGCCAAGAATAATAGCATAAAATAAAACGATATTAAAAAGAATGATTATCATAATCAGTTGTTTTTTCGATAGATTAATTACTAATTAGACATTATTTTTCAAATAAAGCATATAAATATAGTTTTTTATATTAATTATAGACCCTACAATCACAAAGGATTACAATATGGCACGCTAAAATCACGGATTTAAACCCGTTTTCATTTTAACAATTAAATATAGCTGAGTTATTGATGAGCAAAAAATTACATATCAAAACTTGGGGTTGCCAAATGAATGAATATGATTCAACAAAAATGGCAGATCTCCTTGAATCCACCCATGGTTTAACTTTAACAGAAAATGCCGAAGAAGCAGATATTTTACTATTAAATACTTGCTCTATTCGAGAAAAAGCCCAAGAAAAAGTCTTTCATCAACTAGGCCGTTGGAAAAATTTAAAACAACATAACCCTGATATCATCATTGGTGTAGGTGGTTGCGTAGCATCACAAGAAGGTGCACATATCCGTAAGCGTGCTCCTTTTGTTGATATTATTTTTGGACCACAAACGTTTCATCGTTTACCCGAGATGATTGAACAAATTCGTAGTGGTAATGGTCATCATGTGGTTGATGTTAGTTTTCCTGAAATTGAAAAATTTGACCGTTTACCCGAACCTCGCAGTGAAGGTCCAACAGCTTTTGTTTCAATTATGGAAGGATGTAATAAATACTGTACTTATTGTGTGGTACCTTACACCCGTGGTGAAGAGGTGAGCCGACCTTGTGATGATGTAATTTATGAAATAGCTCAACTTGCTGAACAAGGTGTACGCGAAGTTAATTTACTGGGTCAAAATGTAAATGCTTATCGAGGACCAACTTTCGATGGTGATATTTGTTCTTTCGCTGAACTACTACGCTTAGTTGCTGCTATTGATGGTATTGATCGTATTCGCTTTACAACCAGCCATCCAATTGAATTTACTGATGATATTATTGATGTATATCGTGATACGCCAGAATTAGTTAACTTTTTACATTTGCCGGTACAAAGTGGTTCTGACCGAGTGTTAAATTTAATGAAACGAACTCATACAGCAATTGAATATAAATCAATCATTCGCAAATTACGCAAAGTTCGTCCTGACATTCAAATTAGTTCAGACTTTATTGTTGGATTCCCTGGTGAAACCCAAGAAGATTTTGAACAAACCATGAAACTCATTGCTGATGTTAATTTTGATTTAAGTTATAGCTTTGTCTATTCAGCACGACCAGGTACACCTGCTGCTGAAATGGAAGATAACGTTTCTGAAGAAGAGAAAAAACAAAGGCTCTATATTCTCCAAGAACGAATCAATCAACAAGCAATGCAATTTAGTCGTCGCATGTTAAATACTGTGCAACGTATTTTAGTTGAAGGCCCCTCTAAAAAAGATCTTATGGAATTAACTGGACGAACAGAAAATAATCGTATTGTTAATTTTGAAGGTAGTCCGGATATGATTGGTAAATTTGTTGATGTTGAAATTACCGATGTTTATCCTAACTCATTGCGTGGTAAAGTAGTAAAAACAGAGGATCAGATGAATTTACGTGTGAGTGAATCACCAATATCGGTCATTTCTCGTACCCGCAAAGAAAACGATTTAGGTGTGGCTATCTATCAACCATAATTAAATAATGATTGAAATAAAAATATATAAAATGTTGATAAATTTTGGCTCAAAAGAACGTGATTAAAATAAACGATTTGGGGACATATCTTTGAATATTACGACATATGAAACAATGCTTGAACCAGCAGATAATCAGCGGCTTAATAGTCTTTGTGGTCCTTATGATGACAATATCAAACAACTTGAACGACGATTAGGATTAGAAATAAACCATCGGGGTAATCAATTTGCTATTACTGGCGATACAATTTGTGCAAAAGCGGCAACTGAGATTTTGCAATCGCTGTATAAACAAACTAAAGTAAAAGACAGTATTGTCGATATAGAACCAGAGCAGATACATTTAGCTATTAAAGAATCAGGTGCGTTAGAAAAAGCTAATGAACACGCACCTAGTTATGTTGATTTGCATGGTAGCAAACAAGTGATGATAAAGACCAAGCGAGGAGTAATAAAACCGCGCACGCCTAATCAAGCACAATATATTGCTCATGTATTAGATTATGATATCTCATTCGGTATTGGGCCTGCTGGTACAGGTAAAACCTATTTAGCTGTAGCTGCCGCAGTTGATGCACTTGAAAAACAACAAGTTAGGAGAATTGTATTAACACGCCCTGCTGTTGAAGCTGGTGAAAAATTAGGTTTTTTACCGGGTGATTTAAGCCAAAAAGTTGATCCTTATTTGCGTCCGCTTTACGATGCTTTATTTGAAATGCTTGGTTTTGAAAAAGTCGAAAAATTAATTGAAAAAAGTGTGATTGAAGTTGCACCATTAGCCTATATGCGTGGGCGTACACTCAATGATGCATTTATTATTCTCGATGAAAGCCAAAACACAACGATAGAACAAATGAAAATGTTTTTAACGCGCATTGGTTTTAATTCTAAAGCGGTAATAACGGGTGATATAACCCAAATAGATTTACCTCGTCATCAAAAATCTGGGTTACGTCACGCAATAGAAGTATTAAATGAAGTTGATGATATTAGTTTTAATTTTTTCAAGAGTGAAGATGTAGTTCGCCATCCTGTGGTAGCTAGAATTGTTAATGCTTATGAAAAATGGGAACAAAAAGAACATCTATAAACAGAATTTAGAGGAGTTAGATTATCTCTATTTCAGGTAAAAAAGGCTATATTCGCGATCACTCCGCAGAAACAAACTTATTTTTGCGTAGAGCACTGTTTGCATTTGTCGTAATTATACTACTAATTTTTGTATTATTAGCGAATTTAGCTGATTTGCAAATATCGAATTTTAGTTATTACAGCACCAAATCGAACAATAATCGTATTGAAATTATCCCTATTCCTCCAAGTCGCGGTATGATTTATGATCGTAATGGCACGCCATTAGCGATAAATAATATTACCTATCAACTTAATATTGTTCCTGACAAAACTAAAAACCTTAATGAGCAATTTGAACAATTAAAAAAGATTGTTGATTTAACTGATGAGGATATTGAAAATTTCCAAAAGGAGCGACGAAATTATCGATCTCATCGTCCTGTACCACTTAAAGAAAACTTAACTGAAAAACAAATTGCTCGGTTTATTGTTGATCAGCATCGATTCCCTTTTGTATCGATTGTAAAAATTCAACATCGATATTATCCATACGGTGCTTCACTTACCCATATTCTTGGTTATATATCTAAAATAAACAGTCAAGATAAGCAACGTTTAGAAGAAGAAAATAAAGCTAGCAATTACGTGGCTACCTTTAATATTGGAAAAATGGGGATTGAACGATATTACGAAGATGTTTTACATGGTACGGCGGGTAACGAAAAGGTTGAAGTCAATAGCCGAGGTCGTATTGTTCGCTTACTTGAACAACATCCACCACAAGCGGGAGAAGATATCTATTTATCCATTAACCTCAAATTACAACTCTATATTGAATCACTGCTTGCTGGACGTAAAGCCTCTGTTGTTGCTATTAATCCAAATAATGGTGAAATATTAGCAATGGTATCAAGCCCAAGTTATGATTCAAACGACTTTGTAGGTGGTATTTCAAGTAAGAAATATAGTGAGTTACTTAATGATCCAAGTAAACCACTATTTAACCGTGCCTTGCTCGGTGCTTATCCCCCAGCTTCAACTGTTAAACCATTTATTTCGATAGCAGCATTAAGTGAAGGCGTTGTTTCACCAAAAAGTGTGGTTAACGATCCGGGTTGGTGGCAATTACCGGGTACTGAAAGACGTTATAGAGACTGGTTAAAATGGGGACATGGCCATGTCGATGTATTACGAGCGATAGAAGAATCAGTAGATACCTATTTTTACCAAGTTGCATATGATATGGGTATAGATCGCTTAAATTTATGGATGACTAAGTTTGGTTATGGCCAGCGAACAGGCATTGATATCTCGCCTAGTGAAGAGACACGAGCTGTCATGCCAAGTCGTGAATGGAAATTAAAACGCCATAAAAAATCTTGGTTACAAGGAGACACTATTCCTGTTGGCATAGGTCAAGGTTATTGGACAGCAACGCCAATGCAAATGGCTAAAGCATTAACTACACTAATTAATAATGGTAAAACCTATACACCACACTTTTTATTATATAAAAAGAGCGACATTATCAATACCAATCAAAATCAACCTTTGATTGATCCGTCAAAATATATTGAAAAAAATAGTCTTGTTGACGTTAATCCAGCCTATTGGGCATTAGCAAAAGAAGGTATGCACCGCGTAATGTTTGGTGCTCGAGGCACCGCGCGTAAAGTTTATGCAGGCGCTAAATATCAAGCCGCGGGTAAATCAGGTACTGCTCAAGTTTATGGTTTAAAAGAAAACGAAACCTATAACGCACATAGAATACCTGAACATTTACGCGATCATGCTTTATTTATTGCTTACGCACCTTACGATAAACCGAAAATAGCCTTAGCGATTGTTCTGGAAAATGGTGGAGGAGGAAGCTCCAACGGTGGTGCAGTCGCACGTAAGATACTTGATTATTATCTTGAAGGTGATAACTCAACGGAATTAAACGATGAATCACCTAATACAGGACATGAAGATTAATGATGAATAATATTAAGAAATCTTTTTGGCAAAAGATACATATTGATCCGCTTTTTTGCTTATTTATCACCTTACTACTTGGTTATAGCCTTTATATTCTATGGAGTGCTAGCGGCCAAGATGTAGATATGATGCAAAAAAGAGTGATCCAAATATTACTTGGTTTTTTTGTGATGATTGTCTTTGCACAATTTTCACCAAGAAGTTATGAACAGTGGGCACCTTATCTTTATATTGTTTGTATTTTTATATTGCTATTGGTTGATATTTTTGGTTACACCAGCAAAGGTGCTCAACGCTGGTTAGATTTAGGTGTTATTCGTTTTCAACCGTCAGAAATCGCTAAAATAGCTGTTCCTTTAATGGTGGCTAAATTTATTCATCGTGATGGTTGCCCTCCACCACTAAAAACCACCTTACAAACATTAGCTATCATCGGTGTGCCAACACTATTGGTGGCAATGCAACCCGATTTGGGAACTGCTATTTTAATTGTCATGTCCGGTATTTTTATTATCTTTTTGGCTGGCATTAATTGGCGATTTATTCTTGTTGCTTTGATATTGTTGGCTATTTTCGTACCGATTATGTGGTTCTACTTAATGCACGATTATCAACGTGAACGAGTACTAACGCTAATTAATCCTGAACGTGACCCTAATGGTACCGGCTATCATATTCTTCAATCTAAAACAGCAATTGGATCAGGTGGAATATGGGGCAAAGGCTGGCTAGAAGGCACCCAGTCACAGTTAGAATTTCTACCTGAACGCCATACTGATTTTATTTTTTCAGTCATCGCAGAAGAATTTGGCTTTATTGGCTCGATTATTTTGCTGGTCTTATTCTTATGCTTAATAATTAGAGGTTTGATTATTGCCTCTCAAGCACAAACGACTTTTGGCCGAATCCTTTCTGGTGGTTTAATTTTGGTCTTTTTTGTCTATGTATTTATTAATATCGGTATGGTCAGTGGAATATTGCCAGTAGTTGGTGTACCATTACCACTAATAAGTTATGGTGGCTCATCATTAGTCGTTTTAATGGCAAGTTTTGGCATTATGATGTCTATTCACACTCATCGATATATGTTATCTAAAAACATTTAACGGAATTTTTATAAATGAAAAAGAAATTTAAATTATCTTTTGGATTATTAGTGCTCGCAATATGTTCTTCTGCTTCCGCGGAAATGGCTTTTCCTATACCGGCTATTCCACAATTAGATGCTGAAGCGTATATCTTAATGGATGCCAAATCTGGCGAAATTTTAGCGCAATATAATGCGGAACAACAACGTGATCCAGCAAGTTTAACTAAAATGATGACAAGTTATGTTGTTGGTCAAGCCTTAGAATCAGGCCGAATTAAAAATGATGATATGGTATTAGTGAGTAAAGATGCGTGGGCAACAGGTAACCCAGTATTAAAAGGCTCATCATTAATGTTTTTAGAAGTCGGTAAGACTGTTTCGGTCTCTGATTTAAATAAAGGTATCATTATTCAATCGGGTAACGATGCATGTATTGCTATGGCTGAACATGTTGCAGGTAGCCAAGGTGCTTTCGTTAATTTGATGAATGAATATGCGAAAAAAATTGGATTACAACACACTCATTTTGAAACTGTCCACGGACTCGATGCTCCAGGTCAATATACCACAGCTAAAGATATGGCGTTGTTAGGTCAGGCTTTAATCCGTGACTTACCAAAAGAATATGCAATTTATAAAGAAAAAGAATTTACCTACAATCTTTCTAAACCTCAAATGAATCGTAATGGATTACTTTGGGATACTACATTAAATGTAGATGGCATTAAAACTGGACATACTAATGCAGCCGGTTATAACCTTGTTGCTTCTGCTGTTGATGGTAATACGCGTTTAATATCAGCGGTATTGGGTGGTCGAACATTTAAAGGTCGTGAAGAAGAAAGTAAAAAATTACTTACGTGGGGATTCAGATTCTTTGAAACGGCAAATCCAGTAAAACCCAATGATCCACTCGCGATTGAGTCAATTTGGTATGGTGATGAAAATAAAGTTAAATTAGGTGCGATCAATGGCGCTTATATCACAGTGCCAAAAGGTCGTTCAGCAGATGTTAAAGTGCAATATACCATTGATGATTATATTTATGCACCAATAACCAAAGGAACAGCGGTAGGTAAAATTCAATTTTTATTGGATGATAAAGTTATCAATGAACAATCTTTAGTTGCGCTTGAAAATATTGAGGAAACCGGATTCTTCGGCGGTATTTGGGATTGGATATGTTTACAATTCCATAAATTATTTAATTAATTTTTTCTTAATAACCGCTGTGTGACTTTTGTTTACGCAGCGGTTTTTTCTTTTAAGCAAAATTTGATTTTATCAAGCGTTAATTATCTCTATTTAGGCGTTCAAAAACCCCGTTCCTCAACTTTTTTTAGAAAAAAGATAGTTGCTTATTTGGCTAATTAGATACGTCAGCAAGATAAATTAATATTCGAGAAATTGTTGAAAAGATCTGTTCTAAAATTGATTCGACAAACAATGGTAAAGCAGAAAATAGATACGATAACATCGTTAGCCCACATAATAATGTAAGCGGGTAGCCGACTACAAAAATTGATAGTTGCGGTGTAAATCTATTCAATAAGCCCAATGACAGATTAATAATAAGTAATAGTGTCATTAATGGTAATGCCAACATAATGCCGTTATTAAATAATAGACCCGTTATTTCGATTAAGGCTAAATAGCCGTTTTGTTTTAAAGGATAGACCGTAATAGGAATGATATCAAAACTGTTAGCTAATCCGTAAAGTAACCATAAATGACCATCTAAACTTAGAAATATCAACATAGCAATAATATTAATTAAACGTGATAATACCGAGGTTGAAGGTCCGCTGATAGGATCATAAAAAGTCGCCATTCCTAATCCCATTTGCATACTAATTAACTCCCCCGAAAATCTAACCGTCATAAAGGTAAGTTGTATTGCAAAACCAATTAGGATGCCAATTATGATTTGCTGAGCAATAATCCAGATGCCCATTAACGAATAAAGGGTAAGGTTGTCGTCTAACTTTGGTAAAGGTAACACAATGACAATAAGTATTGCTAAACCTATTTTTACTCGGTTTGGTACTTCTTTTTCGCCAGTGATTGGTGCGACCATAATTAAAGCTAAAATACGAACAAAAGGGAGAAAACTTGATTGAACCCAAGCAAAAAAATCAATATTCAATAGATCGACAATAGCTAAATCCATTAAGGTTAACTTGTTAGGTTGGGAATGCTAGTGATGACAAGGCGAATATAGTCGATCATTGTGGTTAGCATTGATGGACCTAAAATAATTAATACTAGAATAACAGCCAAAATTTTGGGGATGAAAGATAAAGTCATCTCATTAATTTGGGTTGCTGCTTGTAGTAAACTGATGATTAATCCTGTGACCAGTGCCGCTATTAATAAAGGACCAGCAAGCGATGCTGCAACCTTGATGGCTTGTATGGCGAAATGGCTAATATATTCAGATGGCATTATATTCCTTTACTTTAACTAAAAAAACTTTGTGCTAACGAACCTAATAGTAAGTGCCAGCCATCAGCTAATACAAACAACATAATTTTAAATGGTAGAGATACCGTTGCGGGTGGCACCATCATCATCCCTAACGCCATTAAGGTACTGGCGACAACTAAATCAATTACTAAGAAAGGAATAAACAGTGTAAAGCCAATTTGAAAAGCGGTTTTGAGTTCACTAACGATAAAAGCCGGCACCAAAATTCGTAGTGGGATATCTTCACGAGTTTGAATTTCATTCGTATGAGACATATTTACAAATAACCCTAAATCGCTTTCACGAGTCTGAGAGAGCATAAATTCACGAAGCGGTTTTGTTGCTTCATTTAACCCTTCTTGCATGGTGATTTGTTGTTTCGAATAAGGCACATACGCCTCTTGATATATTTTATCGAGTGTTGGTGACATGATAAAAAATGTCATAAATAACGCAATGCCTATTATCACTTGATTAGGTGGTGCAGATTGTGTGCCAAGTGCACTTCGCAATAATCCTAATACAATAATGATCCGAGTAAAACTCGTCATTAGTAGTAGAATAATAGGGATAAAAGTGAGTAAAGTTAAAAAGACTAAGGTTTCAACTGGTAAAGACCAACTTTGTCCTTCTTGATAGGGTGTTTGAGAAACAATTGTTAATGGTGATAATTCAGCAAAACTACATTGACTAAAAAACAGTACGTTTAGCAAAATAATATGTATTAACCGCACTATGTTACCTCTTGTTTAACACAGACTGTAATATCTGATTAAACAGATTACTTTTTGACAATTGCTCAACCTCAGCGGGCTCAGCTAATAACATTTCAGTGCGTTGTTCATTTATGGTATGCAGTAATGTCATTTGTTGTGCAGTAATACCAACGACCAGTAATTGATGATCAACATAAACCAGAAGAATGCGCTCTTTAGCGCTTATATTATAAGTTGCTTTAACATCAATAAATTGTTTCGTAGACTTTTTCCAACCAATTCGTTTTATTATCCATGCTAAAAATAAGATAACAGCAATTACACAAAAAAATGCCATACCGATCTGGCTATATAGGCTTGATTCTATTGGAATGGGTGATAAAGTTTGTGATTCTGTCATGGTTATCTCATTTTTAACGGCTTAATCTGCGAACGCGTTCAGATGGAGTAATAATATCGGTAATTCGTACTCCATAATTATCGCCAACTACAACGATTTCACCTTGGGCGATTAAGTAACCATTGATAAGTATGTCTAAAGGCTCACCGGCTAAACCGTCTAAGGCTATAACTGAACCCTGAGTTAAATTTAAAAGATCTTTAATGGCCATTTTAGTTCGACCAAGTTCTACGCTTAGATTAACTGGAATATCTAGGATAAGGTTAATATCTTGCTTTTTTACATCTGTTGGTTGTGGCGAAAGGGTTTCGAAAATAGCTTCTTTCATTACTGATTCATCACTAATATTTAGTTGGCTATCATCACTTGGTATATCACTCATTGAACACTCCTTCATTCAATTGTTCTAAAACTGGATTGCTTATCTGATCTACTTGGATTGCATATTGTTTATTGACGCTACCATAATGACCTTTTAATACTGGTACACCACCAATGGTGACATCAAGGCTTGTTGGTTTTTCGATATCCAAAATATCACTGACTTTTAAAGCTAATAATTTGGCAACAGTTGTTTGAATGTTTGTAAAGTTTGCGACTAATTCAACAGTTGATTGTTTAATACCACTAGTAAGAGAACTCATCCACACGTTATCATCTTGGTGAGTTTGGTTTTCGATTGGTGGTTTAATTAATAGCTCTTTAATTGGTTCAACCATTGCATAAGGAATACATATGCAAAATGTTCCTTTAAAATTACCAATTTCGACTAAAAATGATGAAGCTAACACAACATCGTCAGGTGAGCTGGTAATGTTGGTAAATTTACTTTCTACTTCAGAACGGATGTATTCGGTTTCAATGTTGTATACGTCAATCCAGGAACTTTGATAAGTAGTTAATGCTAGACCTAATACTCGTCGAATAATCTCTTGTTCAGTATGAGTAAACTCTCGTCCTTCAGTATCAACATTAGTAGTATGGCCATCCCCACCAAAAAGAGTATCAACAACAATAAATACTAATTCAGGTGAAAATGAAAATAAGCAACTTCCCCGCAAAGGGTTAAGATGAACTAAATTTAAATGATTGGTTGCCGAAACATGTGAAAACTCTTTAAACGTTTGGGGTTCAATGGGTGAGGTTATAACATCAGTATTTCGACGTAATAAATTAAATAATCCAATTCTGAATTGACGCGCAAAGCGTTCATTAATAATCTCTAACGCGGTTAGTCTTTCAGGGATAAAGCTATGTTTAACTGATATATCATAAGGCTTAACTTCAGTCCGTTTACTTTGTTGTAAATGATAATTTTGCTCAGCATCATTTTTTATACTGGCTGAATTATTTTGTGAATGCAAAGATTCACTTTTATCGGTATTAGGTTGAAGCTTATCAGACATGATAATTACCTTACAATGAAATCAGTAAATAGAACTTCATCAATTTTTACTGAATGTTTTGCATCATATTGGCGAGATAATGCCATTTTTATCTGCTCTTGTAATTCAAGTTTGCCTGACTCTTTCTTTAAATTATTAACATACTGTTTTGAAGTTAACAAAAGTACGTCACTTCTTACTTCAGGAAGATAATCTAATAAAACGGTTTTTTGTTCTTCATCAGCGACGCGTAATACCATACCAACATATAGAATTTTATTGATTTCTAAATTTTCTTTAGATGGAGGTAGTGAAATCGTGAAAGGTTTTAGTGTTAAAAAAACCGGTGATAACACTTCTGGTTCTACCTGGGGCGTCGTTTTTGGAGAATTTTGTAACCATAAATAAGCAGCAAAACCTGTTGCTAAAAGGGTAATTAAAATAAGTACTAGATTTAAAATACTTATCTTTTTCTTGGTAGTTTGCATATTTATTATTGTCTCAATGAAATTTAATGAAATGTCTATTTAAATAGCCAAAAATTACCAAAATAATAAATCATGCTTTAAGAATTAATTGGAAGAATAGGCAGTAAAAATATGACCTATTCAACCTTTTTAATCTCTAGCTACGTAGTACTGTTTCAAATACTATTATTTAGGCAAAAATACTTAACCCGGATTGAACAATGTTTGATGGATGTTCAAGTTCATGAAGTGTTTGATTTTTATCGTCCATTAATTGTTCTATTTCAAGCTCTTGTTTATAAGGTGATGAGGAGTCATTCATCATTGAAAAATCACTAATATCGGTCTGCTCTAACATAATACCTTGCTCTTCCAATGAAGTTCTTAATTGGGGTAAAGCTGATTCTAACACGCTTTTAACCATATTATGTGCAACAGCCATGTGAAGGTTCATTTTGTCATCAACTATTGCCAATTTAATATGCAGCGAACCCAATTCTTCAGGGTGTAATTTGATTTCCGCATTTTGGATACCTTGACGACAAGTGAGACTAATTTTTTCGTTTAATGTTTTTTGCCATTCAGTAATATCCATTGGCATAGGTAAATTTATATTTAACGTTTTTTGACTTTCAATTAATGGTGTTGATGAGGTTAATTGATTTTGGCTATGGACTAGTAATGTAGGTTCTTGTTCAAAGTGGCTAATATCAACATTGGTGATAGGTAAATCAATATTAGTATTTTGAGTATTAGTAAGAGTTGGTAATGGTTGATTTGAGGTTTTAACAGAGTTTATATTTGTTGATATATTATGCTCATCATTCGTTAGCAAGCTCGTTTGTTCATTTGCTTTAATGATCACTTGTTCACTACTATTAATAATAGTGAGTATTTCTGCTGCTTTTTCATCTACATTGATATCATCAGAAGCTGGTGTCTCTAAAAGTATATCATTAGCTGTAGTATTAATTTTTAATTCACGTATCGCTGGCTGTTGAGTATTATTATGCTCATTATTAATTATAGGCTGTTCATCGATTTGCAAAGTTAGTGGAAATAATGTGAATAATTCATCACTATCTTCCTCTTCTTGAGGATCTAATTGATGATCGAGTTTGTTCTCGAGAATATTAGCTTTGGCTAGGCTATTATTTTCGCCTTGTTTTTCATTAAACTGTAATAAAAGCTGAAAAAAGTCGTCTTCAATAATTGATATTTCATTCAATTCTATAGGTGATATTAATGGGATATCACTAAACTGATTAATATTCATTCAACATTCTCCTTGCTAACTGCTGCTGTGCAAATTCATCGGTTAATTTTTGTTGTAAACGGCTTTGCTGTAGCAGTAGTTTTTTATCTTGTTTATCCAATAATGTGGTGTAAGTATTGAGACTTTTTTGTGATTGATTTAGCTCATTGGTGATCTGTTTTTGTTTAATTTCTAAAGTTAACAATAACTTTTTTTGTTGTGTGATCCCTTGCTCAATAGCAGTAATAAAAGCATTAAAATTGTTCAGTTCTGATCCTGTAATGCCAACTGATAACGCTTTATTTAAGCGCTGTTGGTACTCATTATAGTAATCATTCAATACATTTAGTTGTGATTGAGCATTACGCTTATTATCATGCGCATTTTTTAATTTAATCAATTTGTCGTCGACTGATTTTTCAGCTAACTTTTTTAATGTTAAAAAGGCAAATTTACCATTATATTGATTGGCCATTGTTCTTTCCTAAGTTTGAATCAACAATTCTTGCTAACTGTTGATAAGCGTCTTGATAACTACAATGTTCATAAATTCCTTGTTGTAAAAATTGTTGCATAGCAGGAAAAAGCGTTATTGCCTTATCTAATAAAGGATCGGTTCCTGCTACATAAGCCCCAACATTAATTAAGTCACGATTTCGTTGGAAACTTGAAAATAATTGCTTAAATAACCGTGATTTTTTTTCGTCTTTGGTTAGTTCTGTCATCACGCGACTTATTGATGCTTCAATATCAATAGCTGGATAATGACCTGATTCGGCAAGAGAACGGGATAAAACAATATGTCCGTCGAGAATTGCTCTAGCTGAGTCAGCGATAGGATCTTGCTGGTCATCACCTTCGGTTAGCACGGTATAAAAAGCGGTAATAGCGCCTTTGCCTTCTGCGTCATTACCGGCTCTTTCAACTAATGCGGGTAATTTTGCAAATACTGAAGGAGGATATCCTTTAGTCGCTGGTGGTTCACCGATCGCTAAGGCTATTTCACGTTGTGCCATGGCGTATCGTGTTAATGAATCCATAATGAGTAATACATTAAATCCTTGGTCACGAAATTTTTCAGCAATTTTAGTCGCGTAGGCTGCACCTTGTAGACGTAATAATGGCGATACATCAGCTGGCGCGGCAACAACAACAGATCGAGCTAAGCCCTCTTCACCTAAAATATTTTCAATAAAATCTTTTACTTCTCGACCTCGCTCACCGATTAAACCAACCACAATAATATCGGCTTTGGTGTATCTTGCCATCATGCCAAGTAAAACACTTTTACCAACGCCTGAACCTGCAAAAAGCCCCATTCGCTGACCTTGACCAACGGTTAATAATGCATTGATTGCACGAATGCCAACATCGAGAACTTGATGAATTGGTGTTCGGGTTAGCGGATTTAGTGTTTTATTAATTAATCCTTCATATTCGATATCTTCAGGTAATGGTTTGCCATCGAGAGGTTTTCCCATTGCATCGACAACTCGGCCTAATAACCCCATACCAATTGGTAAAACTTTGTGACTAAAATGTGTTAAATCATATTGTGATGTATAAACTCTTGCATCGAGTAATATACCGTCAGTTGATTCAAACGGCATGAGGTATAGTGTTTTTCCTTTAAAACCAATTACTTCACACTCAACCGCTTGGATATTGCCATCTAATTGTCGTTCAACAAAACAGTTGGATCCTAATGGTAGTTTTAAACCAATAGCTTCTAGAACAAGACCAGACGCTTTAACCAATCGACCATATTGACGAATTAAAGATGCAGACTCTAATTTCTGTTTAGCACTATCAATTTTAGTTGCCCATTGCGTACAAAAGCTCACCTTAACACTCATCTCCATGCACTGTGTCTGAAATAATTTGCCAGTGATTGGTTATACTTGCGTCGATCTCATTTGTTTCAGTAAATATTTTGCAGCCACCTAATTCTATATTTGCATCGGCAATAAATTGCCATTCGTTTTTTAGTTGATCATCTAGCAGTGGCTCTAGCCATAAAAAATCATTCGGATTGATTCGAACCACAATCGGTGTAATTGTATTTTGTTCAATTAATGACTTGATCGAATGCATTAATTGCTTTTGTTTTACTTTGGATAACGAACCAACAGTTTTTTCAGCGGCAAGTAAAGCGAGATCAAATAGCTTTGGTACAATTTTTTCATCAATTTGATTAATTGACTGCTGAAATTGAATTGCTAGATTTTTGATGGATTCAACAGTATTTAATTTTTCTTCGTTTATCTGTTGTTCTATTTTCTCCAGGCCTTCTTGTTGGCCTATTGTTAACCCTTCCTCATACCCTGTTTGTTTACCAATATTGAAACCTTCTTCTTTACCTAGATTAAAGCCTTCTTGATAGGCTTCTTCTCTTGCTTGTTGTTTGATATTTTCAAGTTCTAGCGTTATTTCAGGGCTATTAATATCAATAAAATTGGTATCGGCCTCATCGACTATTTCAAGTTCTGGTTCACTCTCTTCTAGCTCATCGGTTTCTGGTATAAGTGGTGATGATTCTGCTAAATCTTGAAAGTGTAATGGTTTCCAAGTTAAGGTACTAGCTTGATTATACATATTCATCATCACCGCTACTTAAGATCATCTCACCAGTTTCAGCTAAACGACGAGCAATAACCAAAATTTTCTTCTGTTCGGTTTCAACTTGTGACAAGCGCACTGGTGGTCTGTTTTCTAAATCTTCACGTAATATAGATGCAGCACGTTGCGACATATTCGATAATAATTTTTCCCGTAATGGTTCTGTCGCACCTTTCAGGGCAATAATTAAGGTTTCATTATCCACATCTTTGAGTAGACGTTGGATACTTCTATCATCCACATCAACCAGATTTTCGAATAAGAACATTTCATCAATGATTTTTTGAGCTAACTCATTGTCATAATCACGTAATGCATTGATAACCAATTCTTCTTGTTGTGATTTCATCAGGTTGATGATTTCTGCTGCGGTGCGGATACCACCCATATTATTAAGTTTAATATTTTGTCCATGTAGTAAAGTTGATAACGATGTTGATAAAACTTCTAGCGCTGAAGGCTCTACTCCACCGAAGGTTGCAATACGTAGCATTACATCATTACGCAGATCATCATCAAATAGATTTAATATCTCAGCAGCTAAGTCACGATTTAAGTGAACTAAAATTGTGGCGATAATTTGTGGATGCTCTTTCTTAACTAAATCAACAGCTCTGGCCGCATCAACAAAATTAAGCATTTTTAAGCCATCGGTAGTATCTTCAATATCGGTATCTAACAGTTCATCAAGTAGACGGCTGGCTTTATCACTACCAATTGATTTTTCGAGAACTTTTCGTAGATAGCCATTAGTATCGGTATTTAATACGGCACAATCATCAAGTGTGGTTTGACAATCATTAAGAATATTTTTGAGTTGTTCTTGGGTTAATTGTGGTAATCCCATCATGGCACTACTAATTTGTTGTACCTCTTTATGGTCTAAAAATTGCATTACTTTTGCAGCTAATTCTTCACCTAAAATCATTAAAATTGTCGCTGCTTTTTGAGATTCACTTAAATTCATTACTCGGTGTCCTTCTTGTTCATCCAACCACGAATAATGAGAGCCATTACACGAGGATCTTTTTCGACAATTTTTCGGATGTATTGCTGTTGTTGCATATTATCTTCAAAAATTTTCTGTTGCAGTTTACTGTGTGCTTTATAATCAAGCTTATCTTCAGCGCCCATCGTGCCGTCAGATTTATCCGTATTGAGGTATTGTCTTTGAATCTTAATCCATACCGAACGCAGTACTTTTCGCCATGCATACCATATTATTAAGATATAAATTAGATATTTAATTGCCGTTTTCAGCATGTCGTAAACTTCATGTTTTTGTAAAAAGGTGATGGCGTCATTTTCATCATCTATTTGATCTGTAAATTTCAAATTTGCTACTGTTAATGAATCACCACGTAAGTCAGAAAATCCAATAGCTTGACGTGCTAATGCTTCAATATGAGTAAGCTCTTCTTTATCGAGTTTTACCCATTTTTCGACCGCTTCATTTTTTTGATTTTCTTCATTTGACGATGCAACTTCATTGATTGTCGCAAATTTATAATTAACTAGAACCGCGACAGATAAGCGCTTGATACGGCCTTCAGGAATTTTGCTATGAATAATTTGACGATTAACTTCAAAGTTCAACGTATTATTGGATTGTAAATGATACATTTTTTGCTTGTCGTCTTTATCTTTTACTTCATTCTCTCCATCAATAGGTGCACTTGGTGTGGGTACTGGTTGGTTAGATAAAGCCCCTGGTACACCACCAATAGCATTGCTTGATGCTAATTGACGGTTTTCAACTTGCTGCTTACTGCGAATGGTTTGATTGTTAACATCGCTATTAGGATCATAGATTTCGGATGTTGATTCCTGACTGCTAAAATCAATGTCAGCATTAACTTGAACTTTAACATTTTGTTTACCTAAAATCGGTATAATGATTTTTTCTACGCGTTCACGCACCAAATTTTCGATTCGTTCACTATATTCTAATTGGGCAACATTAACGTTAGTATCGCGGTATTTTTCTCCAGTCAATAAATTACCGTTTTGATCGATGATAGTGACTTTATCCGCTTGTAATTCCGGCACACTACTTGAAATTAGATGGATAATAGCGTCAATTTGACCTTGAGATAGCGAGCGACCAGGTAATAAAGTTAATGCGACTGATGCAGAAGGGAATTTTCTTTCTCTAACAAATAAAGAGGGTTTTGGCATAGCCAAATGCACTCTGGCATCATCAACACTACTAATGATTGAAATTGTTCTAGATAATTCGCCTTCTAATGCTCGTTGATAATTGATTTGTTCATTGAACTGGCTCATTCCAAAACTTTCTTTATCAAGCAGTTCAAAACCGATAGCACCGCCTTTAGGTAAACCTTGTTGAGCAATTCGTAGGCGAGTATCATAAATTTTATTTTCGGGAATTAAGATCGTTGTACCGGATGATGAAAACTTATATGGAATATTCATCTTATCAAGTTGGCTAATGATTTCACCGCCATCTTTATCATTCAAATTACTAAATAGCACACCGTAAGCATCACTCTTAAGCCATAAATAGGTGATACTACTTATAGCAATTACGATCACTCCTACAATAAGGAGCAGCATTTTTCGATTTTGTTTTAATTGATTGATAAATGGTAACTTATTCAATATTGATTCGCCTTTGTTACCCACTGACTGGCTATCCATATGTATCCTAATTCTAAACAGGTTAGATTAATTCTAGGGTCTATTATCTGTGTATTTATAAAAATCAATAGCTAAAAAAGCACATGCTTTACCCTTTAGTTATCGCTTTTAGATTGTTATCTTTGTGATAATTTAAGCGGTAATTTTATTAAGATGAATATAATTAATATGATGAACAGTATCGAGGCTTTCAATCCGGCAACTAAATTGGATTTTTCTTCGAATCAACAGGTAAGTAAAGAGCAAAATTTTGTTGCTGAATTAAAAATGGCATTAGATAAAATTAGCCAAACTCAAATTGAAGCAAGTAAGCAAGCTAAAGCTTTTGAAATGGGTGAACCTAATGTTTCATTAAATGAAGTGATGGTTAATATGCAAAAGTCTTCGGTTTCATTGCAATTTGGCGTGCAAGTTAGAAATAAGTTAGTAGCAGCGTATCAAGAAATCATGAATATGAATGTTTAATTTATTAATGATTCTATTTGTTTAAAAATCGTCATTCATCAACTACCAATTTTTATCAAAAATTGGTTTTCATCTATATTGTTAAAAAGTCAGCCTACTATTCACCTTTTATAACCTTAACAAGTTTAATTTAATAATAAAAAAATTTTGAGGAGCGGGGTTTTTAGCGATTCTAATATGCCAAAAACCCCGCTCCTCAATTATTTTTAGTCGATCTTTTTGATTACTTAGTGAATTATGCTAGGTTGGCAATTTTTTGGTAACTATCTATTTTAGTTTGATAATTAACCTGCTCGCCAATGAGTCTGGTAAGTTCACCATGCCGTAGATGTATTAATTGTTCTAATTGCTCTTGATAACCCAAAATATTATTGATATACATTCGAATAATATCTTGCTGAGGTAATGCTATAGTATCTGTAACATTTAGTTGGATATCTTTAGATAATTGGTGGTATTGAGCTTGCCAGCTGATTAATGATTCCCAGTTTTCTTTTTGTGCATTAATTAGCATTTGCTCAACAACATAATTAAGCTTTTCATATTGTTCTAATAATAAATTATTATTTAAAACTGATATTCCCATAACTATGCTATCTCCCGCCAAGCTTGAGCAATGTTATCAAGCAAATTAAAACAGACTTGCAGTTTGTCTTTATCATTATGTAAATTGGCTAAAACCAACTGCTGACTGATGTATTGATATAATTGATCTAAATTTTCGGCAATTTCACCACCTTGCTCTAGATCAAGTGAACTCTTAAGTCCATTATCTATAATATTAATTGCTTTCGAAATGGCTTGCCCTTTGCCTGCAATATTCCCTTTTTCTATATATAACTCAGCTAAACGAATAGCATTAAGTGCGCCCTCGAATAATAAAACAATAAGCTGATGTGGCGAAGCCTGATTAACACTCGTTTCTAAATTAACTTGCTTATAAGCTTGAACTCCCATTTTTATATTCCTTATTTTTTCATGTTCGCCATCATTTCGAATTGCGTGGTTAAGTAATTGCTCATACCATTTAATTCATTGATCAAGATATCTAATTTAGTAAACTGCACGCGATAACGTTCAATAGTTTGGTCAATAGAGTTGTTAACTTGATCATAGCGTTTATCTAATGATTTTAAGGTTGAGTTTAAGCCGTTAGTTGCGGTATCAATCATACCATCACTATCAATGAAGCTACTCACTTTGGCACATACTTCGTTAGCTATGCCTGTCGTTTCACCATCACCAATAAATAGCATGGCGACTGCTTCACTGTTTTCTTTGAGGGCTTTTTCTAATTCGTTTTCTTTAATAATTAGCTTGCCATTACTATCCATATTGATACCGATTTGAGCCAATACAGAGATTTCACCAGCTTGACCTTTCGAAAAGATAGATCGGATACTTTGATCTATATTACGTAGTGTTGAATCACCAACCAGTGGTCCATTATTACTATTTAATTCATCTGAATTGGCATCACTAGCAGTAAATTGAGTTAAGGCTGATATCGTTGATTGTAATTGATTAAATGCCTCCACCCACTCTTTAAGTGCCTCTTGGGTTTTTTCGTTATCCGCGGTAATAGTTAAATTTTGCGATGTGGTGGTTACTGCTTTTAAAGTGATATCAACGCCAGGGATGACATCTTTAACGGTATTTGATGCACTATTGACGGTAATACCATTAAAACTAAATTTAGCATCTTGCGCTTTAGCGATTTCGCTCATTGCTGATGAATCAGCTTGATTAATATCAAAACCAACTAATGAATTGAGTTTTTCATCATCGGATGATATTGAAGTTATAGTTTGTTGTTCACCTGTTTCTTTAGATGTGATAACCAGTTGATAGCTATCGGTTCCTGAACGAACAATTGTGGCATTAACGGGAGATTCACTGATTGAACCATCTTCATTAACCACTTTAGCTTGGTTAATTGCATTTGCGATTGATTCTAAGGATGTTTCATCTTTACCTAAAGTGACATTTAATTTTTGACCATTAGCTTGTTCGATGGTGATTGTTCGCGTTTCATTATTGTTACCTAACGCTGTTTGTTTATCGTTTATTGTATTAGTAGCAACGCTGTGTGCGCTTGCAAGTTGTTGCACACTCACTGCATAATTACCTAATTGAGCATTGCTACTTACGTTAGTAGTAAAGTAGTTGTCATTGCCCGATACCGTTCTAGCTTGGAACAGCTCTTTTTTTTGTAGTTTTGCTGTTGCGCTATTAAATGTTGATAATGCACTTTTTAATTTGCCAAAACCGCTTATTTTATTATTAATTGTTTTTTGCTGTGCTTTTATTGGCGTAAGACGGTTTTTTTCTACCGCTTCTAATTGATCTAATACTTCATTTAAATCAATACCAGAACCAATCCCCAATATACTCATTGCCATGTTTTATTATCCTATTATAAATTCTTTCATCTCTTGTTTTATCGACTGATGTAATAAAAAGTTTAGATATTTTTACTAATAAATAATTAGGTTTTGGCAATGCATATATTGCTAGACGATTTTACCTATTCAAAAACCAGTTATTTATTCAGTTATCAATGTTATATCCATATCAATTTTGCACTGTAAAAAGATGTAGGTGATATATTGCTACTGGAGTAATAAATTATCTTTTTAATCAATGAACTTTGATATTTTAGAGTGTTAAAAGCTAAATGTTTTTCTAAATGGTTTTAAGGATGGCGGTCGTAATTTAAAAATAAAATTAAGTAATGATCTTTCTAATATAATTTCTATTATTAGTAAATTTATTGCAATTATTTAAATAGATAGGAGTTTAGACAATTTTGCCGCGGCCTTTATTAAATAAGGCTATCAACTGTTTTTTACCGATTAATTTACATATAAAAATGTATTAGGACCTCTGATCGTTTCATCAAACTTAATTAGTTATTCGGTTTTATTCGACGACATAAAATAAAAATTAAAAAAATATTAAAGTTTCTTTTTTTAATACCGATAACTAAATCATCAGCAAAAGTATTGAATAATATTTTCAATATCTCGTTGATCTAACTAATCATATTAAAGGAGATAAAAATGGCACAGGTAATTAATACCAATACTATGTCTTTAATGGCAAGAAACAATCTGAATAATTCTCAAAGTGTTCTTGGAACTGCAATTGAGCGTCTATCATCAGGTATGCGTATCAACAGCGCTAAAGATGATGCAGCAGGTCAAGCAATCGCTAATCGTTTTTCTTCAAATATTCGTGGTTTAACTCAAGCTGCACGTAATGCAAATGACGGTATCTCTTTAGCTCAAACAACTGAAGGTGCATTAAACGAAATTAATAACAACGTTCAACGTATTCGTGAATTGACTGTTCAAGCGGCAAATGGTACAAACTCTCAAAGCGATTTAGAATCAATTCAAAACGAAATTGATCAACGTTTAGAAGAGATAGACCGTGTATCTAAACAAACTGATTTCAATGGTACTAAAGTATTATCTGCTGATAAAACACTTAAAATACAAGTGGGTGCAAATGATGGTGAAACTATTGAAATCAATTTGAAAAAAATTGACAGTACTGAACTCGGTTTAGCTTCATTTAATGTTTCTTCAAGCCCAACAGCAGATCCTTTAAAAACACTTGATGCAGCATTATCAAAAATTGATGAATTACGTGGTGAGCTTGGTGCGGTACAAAATCGTTTTGAGTCAACTGTAACTAACATCAACAATACAGTAAATAACTTAAGCTCAGCGCGTAGCCGTATTGAAGATGCAGATTATGCTGAAGAAGTATCTAATATGACTCGTGGTCAAATTTTACAACAAGCAGGTACTTCAGTATTAGCACAAGCTAACCAAGTACCTCAATCTGTACTGTCTTTATTACAATAAAGTATACCTCTAAAATTTTACTTTAATTTTTATACTATAGTAATAATGGTATTTTTTAATACCATTATTGCTAATAATGTTAATTACCTATTTTTTAATACTTTATTCTTGCCATTAACTCAGTCAATTATCGTCATAATATTCCTTAGCATTTTTTACAATGGTTTAGGAAATGAGTGATAACCTGTATAACTCTCAGGGTGTAGTGAATCAAATCGATTGGCAACAATATATCTATTTAGTTCGTAATGAAGCGTTGAAATTAGCTGTTCGTTTACCGACGACGATTGAGCTTGATGACTTGTTACAAGTTGGTTATATCGGTTTATTAGAATGCATAAAACGTTATGATGCAGCACAAGGTTATACTTTTACTACATTTGCTATTCCTAGAATAAAGGGAGCAATGTTAGATGAGTTGCGTAGTCGTGACTGGCTACCAAGGCAAACCCGAAAAAAAATTAAAGATGTCACTAACGCCATTAATGAATTGGAACAAATTTTAGGTGTCCCACCTAATGATCACCAGATAGCTGCACATCTGCAATTGTCTCTTACTGAATATCGCAAGGTGTTATTAGATTCAAATTATAGCCAAATCTGTTCTTACGATGAGATACAAAAAAAACTCGGCGATAATTTGGATGCGCTGATTGAGCCTGATTCCGATAACAATCCTTTTGCTTTTATTATTAATGATGAAATTCGCAATATTATTGTTCAACAAATTGATAACTTACCTGAAAAAGAAAAAATGGTTTTAGCGCTCTATTATCAAGAAGAGTTGAATTTAAAAGAGATTGGAAAAGTGTTAGATATTAGCGAATCTCGCGTAAGTCAATTACATAGCCAAGCAATAAAACGAATACAAAGTAAAATTAATATATAAAAAACAGAATAAAACAGTAAAACATGAAAAAATAAATTGAAAATAAATCGAAATGATTTTTTTATTGACCTTTTGCTTTTAAAAATGTAACTTTAAGTGAAAAAAAACGAATTAAGATATTTTTTACTGATTTCGCATTTTTTTATGCGAGAAAAATATAAATTTTGGTGAGTAAATTGGGAAATATACAAGAAGACGATATTTTGAAATGTATACATCATTTAAATCTTTCAACGCTTTTATTAAGCCAAAGAATGATAGAGAAAGATAAAGTGATGGCAATGTATCGATTAGGAATTGATGAAAAAACCGCTGATATTTTGAGTAATTTAAGTGCTTCTCAAATGTTGGTTTTATCTGAAACCAATCAATTAACGTTTCAATTTCGATTTAAAAATTCAGCAATGATGGAAAAATTAACTGAAGAGTCTCGCGTTAGTGATATAAAGCAGATGCATACAGGGATCCTTCTATCAAGCTTACTTTTAGATTCTATTAATAAGTAGGTAAATGATAAAAATGAGTAGCAAAAGCATTATCCAAAAATATAAAGAAGTCCAATTAGCTATTCGATTAATTACACTCGGCGCTAGAATTCAAATGTTGGAAAGTGAAACTAATTTAAGCCGTGGAAAGCTGATTAAATTATATAAAGAAATCCAAGGATGCCCACCACCTAAAGGTTTACTCCCTTTTTCTACCACGTGGTTTATGACTTGGGAGCCTAATATTCATTCAAGCATGTTTTATAATGCTTACCGATTTTTAGTCAAGCATGGTACTAAATCTGGAGTTCATGCAATTGTTAAAGCTTATCAACTTTATTTAGAGCAATGTTCCCTTCATCACGATGAAGAGCCGGTTTTAGGCTTAACTCGTGCATGGATTTTAGTTAAATTTGTTGAAAGTAATGTTATGCAGCAATCGTGTTGCAAAGAGTGTAAAGGGCGATTTATTACACACGCTTACCAGCCACATAATAGTTTTGTTTGCAGTTTATGCCAACCGCCATCAAGGGCCGAAAAAAATAATAAAACGCATAAAGAAAGCCAAGCAAAATGCTTACAAGTTTTATCAATACCTAGTGCATTCAACTTAGTCACCGCAAATCAGGTAACGGTTTAGATAAGCAATTAATTAAAAAAGTTTAGTTACATTTTATAGAGATAAAGGAAAGCCAATGCTAATAATTATAGGATATATTGTTGTTATCGCTTCTGCTTTAGTTGGTTATGTGCTAAGTGGAGGGTATTTGGCAGTACTTTTTCAACCATTAGAGTTTCTGATAATTGGTGGTACAGCTATTGGTGCTTTCATTGTAAGTAATGAAAAGAAAGCAATAATTGCTACACTTAAATCGTTAGGTAGTTTATTTAAAACATCAAAATATAATAAAACTCTTTATTTAACATTAATTAATTTAATGTACACCATTTTAACTAAGATACGTCAAAATGGGGGGTTATCTATTGAAGAAGATATTGATAATCCAAAAGAGAGTGAGTTATTTAAAAAGTATCCACTTATTCTTGCCAATCCACAAATATGCGATTTTATCACTGATTATTTACGTTTAATGATTAGCGGAAATATGGAAGTTTATGAAATTGAAGCATTAATGAATGAAGAAATTGAGACGTATACCCATGAGTTAGAAAAACCTGCAGATGCGATTTCTAGTGTGGGCGATGGGTTACCTGCTTTTGGGATTGTGGCTGCGGTTATGGGAGTGATTAACACATTAGCACAAGCAGATAGGCCTGCCAGCGAGTTGGGTGAACTTATTGCACATGCTATGGTTGGAACCTTTTTAGGAATTTTACTGGCTTATGGGTTTGTTTCGCCACTAGCTGCTTTATTAAGACAGAAGAATGCTGATACAGTAAAAATTTTAGAATGTACTAAAGTTATTCTTATTGCCAGTATGCATGATTATGCTCCACAGATTTGTATTGAGTTTGGTCGAAAAACTATTTTTTCGCATGAGCGACCATCTTTCTTTGAATTAGAAAAATATATTCAAGAAGTGAAAGATAAAAATGCTAACCCAACAGAAAATAATGAATAATGAAAGATAAGCCAGTAAGAATAATTATTTCTAAAAAAAAGTCAGGGCATGGCGGTGGCCATCATGGTGGTTCGTGGAAGATTGCTTATGCAGATTTCATGACTGCTATGATGGCACTTTTTTTAGTCATGTGGTTGATAGCCAAATCCAGCCCGCAAGAATTACAAGGAATTGCCGAATATTTCAGAACGCCATTAATACTAGGTCAAAATGGTGGTAAAAATATTAGCGATAGCGAAAGCCCTATTCCTGGTGGTGGCGATGATGTCAGTAAAAGTTTGGGCGAAGAGCAACAGAGCATAATAAATGAACAACCAATAGATCCCAATATAGTTGAAAGAAATCAATTGATCGAAACTGCTCGTAAAATTTATGAGGCGTTTGAACTTGATCCTCGACTGCAAAAATTAGCGGCTAATCTTATTGTTGAACTAACTGAAATGGGGTTAAGAATTCAGATTTTAGCAACTGATGATAAACCAATGTTTGATGTTGGTAGTGCAGTTATTCATCCTAATATGCAAGAAATTCTTCACGCTCTAGCACCAATAATAAACGATTTACCCAATAAGATGACCTTATCTGGGCATACTGATGAGCGCCAGTATATAACAGGTGATAGAGGTTATAGTAACTGGGAATTATCTGCTGATAGAGCAAATTCATCAAGACGAGAACTTATCGCTGCTGGATTAGATTCAAGCAAAATTATTCGAATTATTGGTTTAGCTGATACGGTAGGTTTAAACAATCCTAATTATAGTAAAGATGCTAATCGCCGTATTAGTATTTTAATTTTGAATAAGTCAGCTCAAAAATATATTGAAGATGAAAATACAATGACGGGAATAGATTTTTTAAAACAAGCAACTAAATCTGAAAAATAGCATTGGAATTACACAGGTTAAGCCTGTTAAAAAATTAAATTTCAATTATTTTCTAAAAATAACTAAAGTTTTATCTTTTTTATCCGATATAAGAATAACCCTTTAAGTTAATAATTTGATTATTGACTAAATATATTTAGGAGCTTTTATGTCAAATTCATTGATGAATACCGGTATTAGTGGATTAAATGCTGCGCAAAATATGCTTAATGTTATAAGCAATAATATTAGTAATGCGCATACCGTTGGTTACAATCGTCAACAACAAATTTTGCAACAAGCAAATGGCACTAAATATAATTATGGTTTTGTTGGTAACGGTGTATCTGTATCATCAGTTAATCGGGCATATAATAGTTTTGTGGTTGGCCAATTACGTCAATCTCAATCACAAAATGGCTCTATAAAGGCTTATTACAATGAATTGTCAAAAGTCGATAATTTATTAGCGGAGAATGATAATAGTATTTCCTCGCAACTAAATAGTCTGTTTGCAAGTTTAAATAAACTTTCTTCAAATGCGGGTGATGCCGCTTCCAAGCAAACAGTAATAAATGATCTTAGCTCGTTAGTCAGTCAGTTTAATAAAACGGAATTGAATTTAAAAAATCAGATTGCCAATATCAATACTGAAATTGTTAATAATGTTGATACCATTAACTCTTATACCCAACAAATTGCTGATCTTAACCAAAAAATAGCGAGATTACAGGCAGTAAGTGGTGGTCATGAGCCGAATGCATTGCTTGATGAACGCGATCAACTGGTTAATGAATTAAGCGAGATGATAGGCATCACTGTTACTGAGCAAAATGGACAATACAATATTTCACTACCTAATGGTTTAAGTTTAGTACAAGGGTCATCGGCAACTCAGTTATCTGTACAGCCGTCTAAAGATGATCCTGCTTTAAATACAATTATTTACACTCATAATTCTGGTGCGACTCAAGAACTATCAACTCAAAATATCGCATCAGGCCGATTAAATGGATTATTAGCTTTTCGTGATGGACCACTCCTAGAAGCTCGCAACCAATTAGGTTTGATTGCGTTAAATCTAGCAGAACGATTTAATGAAGTACACATGTCAGGGGTTGATATTAATGGCGAACCAGGTCAGAAATTATTTGATTATCATAGCCCAACTAGTATTGCTAACGCCCAAAATCAAGGTAATGCCACTGCTAAAATTAACTATAACTCAGTGACAGACGTCAAAGCATCTGATTATAAAATTGAGTTTAATGGTAACGATTGGATCGTAACCAGATTATCTGATAACAAGCAAATTACCCCACAAGTTGAAGATGGTAAATTATTGTTTGATGGATTATCTATTGAAATAAATGGTGATCCAGTAGCGGGTGATAGTATCTTACTTAAACCTGTTGCAGATGTAGCATCATCACTCCAGCTACTAGTTAAGGATGTCAACAAACTAGCAACAGGTATTAATGATGATGAAAATGGTAATGGCGATAATCGTAATGTAGCTAAATTGCTTGATATCCAAAATGAAAAATTAATTAATGGCACTAAAACGTTAAATAGTGCTTATAACGCCTTAGTTAGTTATGTGGGAAGTGAAACACAGACAGCTAAAATTTCAGCGCAATCTAGTCATAATATTACTCAAGAAATTTATGAGCAAAATCAATCAATATCAGGCGTTAATATTGAAGAAGAATATATCTCTATGCAGGTTTATATGCAGTATTACCAAGCTAATGCAAAGATTATTGATGCGGCAACCACAATATTCGATACCATTTTAGGTTTAGCTAAATAATAGAAGGGTTTAAATATGCGTGTTAGTACTAATGCAATGTATCAAAAAAATTTAACGAGTATTTTAAATACCAACAGTAAATGGCAAAAATCAGGATTGCATTTAGCAACCGGTAAAAAAATCTTATCACCTTCTGATGATCCTATGGGGTCATCGCAAGCATTAATTTTAAAACAGGCTCAATCAAGAAATACTCAGTATCAATCAGCTCGTGAAAGTGTTAATAACTCGTTAAGTCGCCAAGATACAGTACTAAAAGAAGCGAATACTGTTATCCAATCAATTCAAGAGACACTAGTTTATGCGGGTAATGAGACGTTAAACGATGAAAATAGACGTGACTTAGCCAATAAATTACAAGGACTAAAAGATCAATTAATTTCGTTAGCTAATGCTAAAGACACTAATGGCAATTATATCTTTGCTGGAAATAAAAATGATACACCTCCTTTTGTTGTGGATGAATCTGGTAAAGTTAATTATGTCGGTGGTTCTACAACGATTAATATTTTCATTGATGATACGCGTGAAGTGTCATTAAGTTTTACTGGTGATCAGATTTTTATGTCAGGCGCCAATAGTTCTGTGGAAAGTGATGTTTTTGCTAGCATAGATTATGCATTAGAAGTACTGCATATCGATTTGGATGATAATGACCCTGATGCGATTACGCAATTCAGAGAAGGTTTATCGAAAGCTAGTCAAGGCGTTGATAATTCGTTTGAAAATATCTCAACAGTTAGGGCTGCAGGTGGTAATGTGTTGGCGGAAGTTGAACGATTAACTGCACTAGGTAAAACCTTGGACATTGATTTTCAAACACAAATTAGCCAAATTGAAGATGTTGATTGGTATGAAGCCATTGCAGATTATGTGATGTTACAGGCAAATTTACAAGCAGCTCAATATACTTTTATGAATATGCAAAATATGTCCTTATTTCAAATGAAATAACTTTCTGTCATCACTTATTTAAATCGTTAATAAACAGGAGGCTTATGCCTCCTATTTATTAACTTCATTAAAATTTAGTTAATTTATTTAGTTATTATTTAAAGGCAATTTGTCTAAAACCTGATATTGATTTTTGCGGTGTATTTCTAGCAATTTCTTCAATTCGACTAATAATTTGAATTAACTTTTCGCTATAGTTAGGATCGGTTGCATAGTGTGCATCTTGCAGTGCTTTGGCTGCGGTTCTTGCATCAGGTGCGTTAACAACGGCACGATAACGTGGGCTTTTGGTAAGTAAATCAAGATAATCTGCTAATGCATGTTGTTTACTTTTATAAACTCTAAATTCATCTTGAATCTTAACCATATTGTTATTTAAAAATTCTCGTGTTGTTAACCGAGTTGAATTGCCTTTCCATGATGATGTCGCTTTTATGCCAAAATAGTTGTGACTTGGTTGATTGTCGGCTGTTTTTATCTGCTTTTTACCCCAACCTGTTTCTAAGGCCGCTTGTGCAATGATAACCTCATAAGGAATACCTGACATTTTGGATGCCTTTTTAGCTGGTTCAAACCACTCGACTATAAATTGCGTGATATGGTCTTTATCAAAATCATTAACTGCTGGCGGTAATGGTTTGACGTTAGTATTCGTTAATTTATTCGTTTGCTGGTAAAGCATTTGACCTAATGCCGCAGGCGATGAATTTGAATCACTAAATAAAGATTGTGCTAATTCAATATTATTAGCCTGAGATTGTGGGGTAATAGATCTATTTGGCTGATTATTTAATTGTTTGGCAATAATATTGGCAAGACCTAATCCTTTACCTGCAGCCTGTTGAGCAATTTGCTGATCAAACATCGAAGTAAATAACTGCATTGCAGATTGATTAAATAATCCACCATTAGGAACGGCTTTTCGCATAGATTGCATCATCATATTGACGAATAGTGTTTCAAACTGATCGGCAACTTGCTTGACACTTTCACTTGATCCACTAACAGCGTTACGCCTTAATTGGCCAATGCTCGAAAAATCATAAGCAAAGCGATTAATAGACTGATTAACTAGGTTTTTCATAATAATTATGCTTTAAATCGTTTCCAATGCAGCGTGCAAACAACCTGCGGTTTTTAATGCCTCAAGTATCGACATTAATTCTGTTGGATTTGCTCCTAATAAATTAAGTGAGCTAATTACTCGGTTTAAATCAGCGCCAGAAGCTAAATTATGTAATGCTCCGCCATCTTGTTCGATGCTAACCTCATCATCAGGAACAACTACGGTTTGTCCTCCGGCTAACGGAGTGTTAGGCTGGCTAACTTTTAATTTGTTATTGACCACCACAGACAAATTACCATGAGCAACGGCACAATTGTCTAATTGAACTTTTTGATTCATCACCACCACGCCAGTGCGCGTATTAATGACTACTTTTGCTGAAATTGGTGAAGCACTAATTTGTAGGTTTTGAATCTTTGATAATAATTTAACTCTTGCCTGGCTATCTTGTGGCATGTTCAATTTAACCGTCATACCATCTAAAGCAACTGCGATATTTTTTTGTACCTTGTTAATTGCTTCAGCGATTTTTGATGCCATGGTAAAGTCAAAATGGTTAAGGTGTAAATGAATGGTACTTTTTTCATCTAAGCGGGTTGTTAATTCCCTCTCAATTGTCGCTCCACTCGGAATAGTTGCACCAGCCATTTGATTAACTGTTACACTACTGCCTTTGCTGCTTGCGCCCATACCACCAACAAAAAGATTACCTTGAGCAATGGCATAAACTTGATTGTCGGCACCTTTCAATGGCGTCATAATCAATGTGCCACCGCGAAGGCTTTTGGCATTACCTAATGAAGAGACAACAACATCAATTTGTTGCCCAACTCGTGCATAAGATGGTAATTTAGCCGTTACCATTACCGCAGCAACATTTTTTAATTGCATGTTACTACCTGATGGTACGGTAATACCTAATTGTGAAAGCATGTTGGTTATACTTTGAATAGTAAATGGTGTTTGTGAAGTTTGGTCTCCAGTACCATCTAGCCCAACAACAATTCCATAGCCTACTAAGGCGTTTTCACGCACGCCTTGAATAGTTACTAAATCCCTTATTCGTTCGGCATAACTATAGGGTGTGCCCACTATCATTATTAAAATAATAAAAGTTCGTAATTTATTAAACATAATCAGATTCATTAAAATGGTGAAAGATTAAAAAACAGGCGTTGTAACCAACCCATAGTTTGTGCTTCATCAATGTAGCCATTACCTACATATTCAATGCGAGCATCGGCAACTTGAGTTGAAATAACGGTATTGTTACCACTTATTGTCCTTGGGTTAACAACGCCTGAAAATCGAATAAATTCTGTTCCCTGATTTATTGCAATTTGTTTTTCACCAATTACTTTTAAATTGCCATTAATCATGACATCTTGAACGGTGACGGTGATGGTTCCACTAAATGTATTTTTTGCATTAGCGCCACCTGATCCTTTAAAATCGTTACTGCCTGAGATATCAGTATCTACTTTGCCTCGACCAACTAATCCATCTAAAAAGTGAGGAACGGTTTTTACACCTAAATTTACCCCACCATTACGGCCAGCATTAATAGATGAACTTTTACTCGCACTCACATTTTCTTGTAATACAATAGTTAATACATCACCAATATTGCGAGGTCTACGATCTTCAAACATTGGTTGATAGCCAAAACTACTTGGTTGTGATGCTTGATATATTGAGCCACTTGAATTAACAATTTCTGGCATTTGAGGAACAATACTGGTTTGCCCTTCAACTAATGCTTTTTTAGGTAATTGGCTACAACCAACTAATAACATCATTACTAAAATATAAAGATATCTCATTATCATAGTTTTATAACTGATTTAAACGTTGCAACATTTGGTCAGACGCTGATATTGCTTTACTGTTAATTTCGTAAGCACGTTGTACTTGAATCATGTTAACTAACTCTTCTGCGACATTTACGTTAGAGGTTTCGATATAACCTTGATAAAGCAATCCAGCACCATTTAATCCTGGTGTATTTTCAGTTGGAGCACCGGAGCTTTCGGTTTCTAAATAGAGATTTTCCCCAACACTTTCTAACCCAGTGTCATTAATAAAAGTATGTAATGTTAATTGGCCAACTTGCACTTGAGTTGATTGATTGGCTAAGGTCACACTAACAATACCATCCCGTGCCACGGTCATTTTTATCGCATTTGATGGAATGTTGATGGTTGGTTGAATTTCGTAACCAGCAGCCGTAACTAATTGACCATTTTGGTTAACTTGAAAAGCACCACTTCGAGTATAAGCTAGCGTTCCATCAGGCATCAGAACTTGGAAAAAACCTTGTCCATTAATAGCAATATCACTGCTATTATCAGTTAATTCTAAATTTCCTTGGCTATGGATTCGTTCGGTAGCTACAGGCCTAACACCGGTACCAATTTGTAATCCAGAAGGTAGTGTTGTTTGTTCAGATGATTGAGCGCCAGGTTGGCGAATAGTTTGATATAACAGATCTTCAAAAACAGCACGTTGGCGTTTAAAACCACCAGTACTAACGTTGGCTAAATTATTGGAAATTATATCCATATTCATTTGTTGTGCAGTTAGCCCAGTTTTTGCAATCCATAATGATTTGATCATTGCGTTTTCCTATTTTAATTATGTTAACGATAATATTTGATTGGCTCTTTGTGCATTTTCATCAGCTGTAGTAATTTGCTTCATCTGCATTTCAAATTGACGAGAATGGCTAATCAAATTCACCATTGCAGTAACAGGATTAACATTACTGCCTTCTAATACTCCAGACATCAGTTTTGCGTTAGGATTATCTTGTAATACTGCACCAAGATTGTTAACAGGTGTTGCATGAAAAAAACCGTCATCGCCACGTACCAACTCATTAGGTTCAAGGTGAACTTTCTTTATTTTTCCAACTTGAGCAATGGTTGTGCGTTTATCACCTGCACCTAACGCTGATAAAGTTCCGTCGGCACTGATACTAACCTGTGAACGCTGAGGAACTGTTAATACGCCATTATCACCAAGCAATGGATGACCTTGGATATTAAGTGTGCCATTTTCATCAATTTGAATCGCACCATTACGAGTATATGCTTCACTACCATCAGCTAACTGTACAGCTAGCCAATCATCTTCTGATAAAGCAACGTCTAAATCTCGCCCAGTGTAATTAAATGCACCCATTGTTGAATCATAGGTAGGCGTGGTTGCAGCAACCATGGTCCTTGTTGGCATACTATTACCCACAATAGGAACGGCTTTCATTGCCGTTAATTGAGCACGAAAGCCTGCTGTTGATACATTAGCTAAGTTATGACTGGTTATGGATTGTTGATTTAATGTTTGGCTAGCGCCAGACATGGCAGTATAAATAACGCGATCCATACATATTCCTTAAGTTATCTTAAATTAACTAATGTATTAAGAATTTGATCTTGCGTCTTAATGGTTTGAGAATTAGATTGATAATTACGTTGGGCAACAATCATATTAACTAATTCTTGGCTCATATCGACATTGGATGATTCAACGGCACCACTGGCTAATGATCCAAAAGTACCAGTATTGGCTGAGCCTAATACTTCACCACCAGAATTTAGTGTTGAACGCCAGTTATTATTCCCTGCTGACTCTAATCCATTAACATTGGCAAAATCAGCCATGGCAATTTGACCTAATAACATGGTTTGTTGGTTAGAATAAACACCATAAATAGTGCCATCATTGTTAATACTATAGCCAACTAAATCACCTGCTGCGTAGCCATCAACGATAGGGGTTTTTATGCTACCGACTTCTTTACCCATATTTTGTTGAGTGCTGTTTGCAAGTGATAATGTAAAGCTATTATCTTCTGATCCATTTATGCCATTAATATTGATAGTCATTTCGGGATCGCTGATTAATTTGCCTGATGAATCAAATTCCATTTTTCCTAATGCTTGTAGGGTTGCATTAGGATCGCTACTATCAAGGTAATGAACATCCCATTGGTTATCTGCTGTTTTTACATAAAAAAGCTGAACATTGCGTTGATTACCTAATGAATCATAAGTGGTGATAGTGGTTGAATAATTAAATGTGTCAGCATCTGTTGCATTAATCGGTTGTTTTTCAGGAACTTTACTATTTGAATTTAGATTTGTTTGCAAAGCAGCTTTATTGGTTGCTGATGCATTTAACATTTCTTGTGAAATTTTTAATGGACCCGGTGCTGAACCTTGTTGAATTTGTGGTGGAGTACCTGTCGCAAGATAACCAGTCAAATTGAAGCCGTCAGCAGATACGATATTACGTTCAGCATCTAATTGAAACTGACCATTACGGGTATAGTAGATTTGTCCACTACTATCAACTAATCTGAAAAATCCATTACCTGAAATCGCCACATCTAAACTGTTGTTGGTTGAAGTTGTTGTGCCGTCATTAAAATTTTGCATAACAGCAGCAACTTTAACACCCATCCCTACTTTTGAACCGGCATAGATATCAGCAAATGAAATACTAGCACTTTTAAAGCCAACTGTTGCAGAATTGGCAATATTATTACCAATAACATCTAATTGTTTAGAAGCGGCATTCATACCACTGATTGCTTGAGAAAATCCCATATAAACTTATTCCCCTTTAAAGAATTTGACGCACTTCGTCAATACTAATTGAACCAAGTATCCCTAAATCAAGTAATACTTTATTATTAACTTTGCTATTAATTACTCCGTAAACAACAGAGTAAGCTAATGGTGTTGATGTGACTTTTTGCCCTTCGTAAGTAGCATTCACTGAAAACGTGTAGCTACCATCTGGAGCTAAAGTTCCATCGTTAAGTTCTCCATCCCAAGTAAAAGAGCTAACACCAGCAGGGATGGAACCAAGATCAACTTCACGTACAACATTACCATTTTCATCTTTTATGGTGATGACAACCGAATCAGCATCACGCATAAGTTCAAAACCAAATGGTGTAGTAATGGTTTCTTTTTCACTTTCTGAACCTTCTACTTCTGATGTTGCGACTAATATTTTATTACCAGGAACCATAACGCCTTTACCAATCATATTGCTTGCATTGACTGATAAACTATCGTCAATCTGGCCTGAAACCATACCTAACGTTGTATTCAGTCGTTCAATGCCAGCTAACGTATTAATTTGAGCCAATTGCGAGGTTAACTGACTATTATCCATTGGATTGGTTGGATCTTGATTCTTCATTTGGGCAATAAGTAATGTTAAAAAATTATCTTGTAACTCCTGACTAGAATTACCATCAGATGAACCTTTCCTCACTGCTTGTGGACTTGCCATATTTGATGATTCTGAAACTGGTACATTCGAAATACCCATGAATTAAGCCCCTTTATTGCCCTAAGGTAAGTGTTTTAAGCATTAAGCTTTTTACGGTATTAATGACTTCCACATTTGCTTGGTAGCTACGAGATGCTGAAATGGTATTGACCATCTCTGCCACTACATCTACATTAGGTTTTTGAATATAACCTTTTTCATCAGCTAAAGGGTGCTTAGGATCATAGACTAAATTCATTGGTGATGGGTCTTCGATGACCTCAGATACTTTTACTCCAGCAACGCTATTTGGATAATTAATATCATCGACTTGGAAAATAACTTGTTTAGCTCGATAAGCCTGACCTGAAGTACTTGTAACACTATCAGCATTTGCTAAATTACTCGCACTAACATTCATTCGTTGAGTTTGAGCCATTAAGGCAGAACCAGAGATAGAAAAAATAGAGAAGCTCATAATGGTTATCCTTGCTGTAATACGGATATTACATTTTTAAATTGTTCACCTAAAAATGTTAAATTACTTTGATAATGGATACTGTTATCCATAAAAGCTGTTCTTTCTTGATCCATTTCAACAGTATTACCATCAGCAGATGATTGATAAGGAATGCGATACAGAAGTTGATAATCAGCTGAGCCAATAGTGTTGGTTTGAATATGTTTTGCCGATGTTGTATTAAGCTTTATATTATTAAGCGTATGTTGATTATTGATTGCTTTTTTTAATTCAATATTAAAATCAATATCTCTAGCTTGATAATTAGGTGTATCACTATTGGCAATATTGGTCGCAAGTATATTTTGTCGTTTTTCACGAACATTTAATGCTTGTTGATGAAAGTTAACAAAAGTATCTAATTTATTTAGCATAAAATCATCTCATCTTTTTTTATGTAGAGAATTTTAAGCAAATCAAAAAAAAATCATCGTATAAATAACGATAAAAATTGCCCTTATTTCAACATTCAATAAATTAGCTGATAAAGTAAAATTTAGTTACCAATAATGTTGTGAACAAATATGTCTCAGTTTATAAAATATATAAGCCTTTTAGGTGTGTTGTGTAGCTCAAAAATAGCTTTGGCTAACTCAATGGAAAAACAGATTAGCGATCTAATCTATCAACAAATTAGCGAAGCTAATATTGATAATATTGCTATTGATTACCTCACTTTAAAACCTCAGTTAAATTGTGATTCACCAACATTTGCGATTTTAAATAAAAATAAGCAGTGGGGTAATTTAACTATTACTGCTAAATGTGAAAACATTACTAAATATATTCAAGTTTATGTTGCTGTTACTGGGAGTTATGTTATGGCGAATCAGCCGATAAGTGCAGGAACATTAATGACAGAGCAGCAAGTGAAAATGCAATCTGGGCGGTTAGATAAATTACCACCTGCTGTAATTTTGAATAAATCAGCGGTTATCAATCATATTGCTTTAAGAAATATTAATAATGGTGAGCCAATTAAAAATTCAATGTTACAGAAAAATTGGCATGTTAAAGCAGGTCAAACTGTAAAAGTAATTGTTAATGGTGAGGGTTATTCAATTGCTGCTAATGGCAAAACACTAAGCAATGGTGCTTTGGGTGAATTAATAAATATCAAACTTAATACAGGTAATATTGTTCAGGGTGTTGTTACAGAAAAAGGTATCACAATTTTAAATAAATAAAATTAATGATTTTCTGATTTTTGCCGATAATTAGATTAAACCTCCCCTATAAACCTCAACGTTAATTGAAGGAATTTTATGAGTATAGATGCAACAAAAATGGTTACCGCCGTATCAGGGGTACTTAATCGTATAAATGAGCAAAATAAAAAAACTAATGCATCTGTGCAAAACTCAAGTAACTTAACGTTGAATGTTAAGTTAAGCCAAAATACTATAGCAATGTTGCATTCAACTGAAAATGATATCGATATTAGTAAAATTGAAAAGATAAAACAGGCCATTACTGAAGGTAAATTAGTGATCAATCCAAATAAAATTGCCGATGAAATTATTAAGCAAACTTTCGAAAATATTGAAATCTAATTGATTTTGAAGGAATGTCGTCATGTTAGAATTAGATAACATTTTTAATAATGTAACAGTTATGTTACAAGCCCTGTCAGATATTTTAGAAGCTGAACAACAAATATTATTTAAAAATAATTCAGTAAATCAATTGAGTGAAATTATAAACCAAAAAAGCCAATTACTTATTGAGTTAAAATTACTGGATGAAAAAAGACTAAAAGTTAGTCAGCAATGCAATATTCAATCACCTTATAGTGAAAAACAAGAGTTAGCATTAAAATGGCAAGCTATCACAAAAATGACTCAGCGATTAGCTCAAATCAATCGGGAAAACGGAGTGCTTATTCAAAACCGAATGAACGTAACTCAACATTCAATAGATTATTTGAAAAGCATGAATAATCCTGCTGTTTATACCCATAATGGTTATCAACAACCAGAAACTATTTCATCTAAACGCGCTAAAGTTTAATCATTTTGAAGTTGTTTCACGGTAAACGAGATAAATAACTATTAAATTAGGGTCTTATTAAGCCAATAACTTTATCAAGTTGCGTTCATACTGTGCTGTAAACGGTAATTAGGCAATAAAATTGATTTAATTAAGATATGGCTGATGATAGTGATCTAGATAAAAGCGAACAACCCACCGATAGCAAATTAAAAAAAGCCAAGGAAAAGGGACAAATCCCACGATCTCGCGAGTTAACATCGTTAATTATTTTGTTGGTTAGTATCCTATTATTTTGGATGATGGGCAGTCATTTTGTTGCTAATTTAAAAACAATTATTCAACACGCTATGTTGGTTGCATACCGAACAGATGATGATAAACAAATTATTTTCAATTTAATTAATTTATTAACCGCTGGATTTTGGTCGATTTTACCTATTTTTTTCGGATTAGTCATTATTGCCATCATTGCACCTATGGGAGTTGGTGGTTTACTTTTTAGTTTGCAATCAATTAAACCCAATTTTGGTAAATTGAATCCGATTAGCGGATTTAAAAGAATTTTTAGTATTCGAATTTTTTCAGAGTTATTTAAAAGCCTGCTTAAAGTTGTTTTAATCGGTTTTGCCGTGACATTGTTTCTAATCAATCAATTTCCAAATATGCTTTCGCTGCCAAATATGTATTTAAATAGTGCATTATCTAACGTTATGCAGCTGCTTATTTATTCAGGAATATTAACTATTTTAGCTTTAATTCCTATGGTTGGATTTGATATTTTTTATCAAATCTGGAGTAATTTAAAAAAATTAAAAATGTCTAAACAAGAGATTAAAGACGAGTTCAAGGAGCAAGAAGGTAATCCACAAATTAAAGGTCGCATTCGCCAGATGCAACAAGCAATAGCAAGACGTCGAATGATGAAAGATGTACCAAAAGCCAATGTTATTATCACTAACCCAACTCATTATGCTGTTGCACTACAATATGATGATAAAACTATGTCTGCCCCTAAACTGATAGCTAAAGGTACCGACAATATCGCTATCAAAATTAAAGAAATTGCCCAAGAGCACCGCATTCCACAATTAGAGGCTCCCCCTCTCGCTCGGGCTTTATATCGCTATGGTGAAATAGGACAAACCATCCCAGCCGAACTCTATGCTGCTGTTGCGCAAATTTTAGCCTGGGTTTATCAATTAAAACGTTGGCATAAACATGGTGGTGATAAGCCTCAAAAACCAACGAATATACCGATCCCTGAATCTTTATCCGTGAATGAGTAAAAGTAAATCTCTATGATGAAATCAAAATTAGCCAATTTATTATCAGTAAATCTATCAAAAAGTGGTCATTATCGAATTTTAACAGGACCAATGCTTATTTTATTGATTCTTTCAATGATGGTATTACCTTTACCTGCATTTATATTGGATCTGTTTTTTACTTTTAATATTGCATTATCAATTATTATTTTGATTGTTGCCTTGTTTACTAAGCGGGTTTTAGATTTTGCGGCGTTTCCTACAGTTCTGCTTTTTGCAACGTTATTACGACTATCGCTAAATGTTGCTTCAACTCGGGTTGTACTGTTAAAAGGTCATACTGGTAGTGATGCAGCTGGTAGAGTTATTGAAGCTTTTGGGCATTTTTTAGTGGGCGGTAATTTCGCTATTGGTATTGTTGTCTTTATTATTTTAGTGATTATCAACTTCATGGTAATCACTAAAGGTGCTGGTAGGATAGCTGAAGTTGGTGCTCGCTTTGCGTTGGATGGTATGCCGGGTAAACAGATGGCAATTGATGCTGATCTCAATGCTGGATTAATTGGTGAAGATGAAGCCAAAGCACGGCGCGCAGAAGTTACACAGGAAGCCGATTTTTATGGCTCAATGGATGGTGCGAGTAAGTTTGTACGTGGTGACGCCATCGCTGGATTACTAATTATGGCCATAACCATTGTTGGTGGATTATTAGTTGGGGTAATGCAGCATGGTATGACATTTTCAGATGCGAGTAAAACCTATGTATTATTGACTATTGGTGATGGTCTAGTTGCACAAATTCCCTCACTGATTATTTCTACCGCTGCGGGTGTAATTGTGACTCGGGTTACCTCACAAGAAAACATTAGCGATCAAATGCTCAAACAGTTATTTAATAATCCTCAAGTATTAATATTAACTGCGGTTGTTATTGGTTTGCTTGGACTGATTCCAGGGATGCCAAATTTAGTATTTTTAATGTTTACTGCGGTATTATCAGTAATTTCTTGGTGGTTAACCAAACAAAAGAAAGTTGAGAAATCAGTTGCCGCTCCACCCAAAAGTGTTGCAGCGCCAACAAATATTGACGCTTCATGGTCTGATGTCAATATTGAAGATATCTTAGCGATGGAAGTTGGATACGGGCTCATTCCTATGGTTGATCAAAACCAAAATGGTGAATTACTTGGTCGAATTCGTAGTTTGCGTAAAAAGTTTGCGCAAACATTAGGCTTTTTACCGCCTCAAGTTCATATTCGCGATAATCTCTCGTTATCACCTTATCAATATAAAATTTTTATAAAAGGTGGTGAAATTGGTCAAGGCGAAATAATGAATAATAAATGGTTAGCGATCAACCCCGGCACAGTAACCGAAACTATCGAAGGCATTGAAACTATTGAGCCGGCTTTTGGTTTACCTGCTGTTTGGATAGATGAAAATGACAAAGAAAATGCACAAATATTGGGTTACACTGTTGTTGATACTAGTACCATGATTGCCACCCATTTCAATCATTTGTTACATCAATTTGCTAGTGATTTATTGGGACGGTTAGAGACACAAGAATTATTGGATCGAATAAAGCAGGATATTCCTAAATTAGTCGAAGATTTTATTCCTGACGTAGTGCCTTTAACTACTTTTCATAAAATTCTACAAAACTTACTTTCTGAAAAAGTGTCGATTCGTGATATGCGCACAATTATTGAGACGATTTGTGAACAGGCACCAAATCAAAATGATGCCTATCATTTACTCAGTATTGTTAGAATAGCGCTAGGGCGTGTGATTACCCAACAATGGTTTCCTGGGACGGAACCGATAAGAGTAATTGGATTAAATATTGATTTAGAAAGAATATTACTGCAAGCTTTGCAAAATACTAGTAATGTTGAACCGGGACTAGCAGAACATATTCTTCAACAACTCAAACAAGCATTAAATCAGCAAGATGCAATGGGAGCGCCGCCTGTTTTATTGGTTAATCACACATTAAGAGCTATGCTCTCCCAGTTTTTAAGACCTAATTTTCCTCAATTAGCCGTGTTATCTAATTTAGAAATACCTGATAACCGAAAGATCCAAGTGACATATCAAATTGGCAGTGAATTATGATAAATTTACTGCACAATATTGATCGTCATTTAATCTATTTTTTTTCAAATATTGTCCCTTTTTTGAAAGGTGAGTTTTTAAATGAGAATTTAGTGAGCAATATATAACTTATACCACCAACAACAAAGCCGACAATCCATGTTAAGCTCACTTCATAAAATGCAGCTGCTGATCCAATAAGCATCGCTAGAATAGCAGCGGGGTTAAATCCAGCAAATTGACCGTTGTTATCATATAGTGTATTTACATCAATTTTTTGGCGACGTAACAGATAGTATTCCACTAACAAAATTGCCACAATTGGTCCCAAAAATGCGGAGTAAATTAGAATAAATAAACCTAATCCTTTTGCTGAGGTATCCTGAACAAGAACCCAAGGAAAAGAAGCGATAGCTAATAATCCTGTAATGGTTACTGCTACTTTATATTTAGCTTTTGTTAATAACGTAATTACGTAAGCTGGTGGGATGATATTAGCAACGATATTTACAGCAATGGTACCTAATACAATAAAGGATGATACCACAATGGTGATATATGGATTATTTACTACAATCGCAAATGCTTTAACTGGATTAGAGTTACCTGTGACTGAAGCTAACATCACACCAATAGTAATAATAAAACCGTAAGCAACAAAAATTGGTAGAAAATAGAGGAGCCCCCTTTTTTTATCGCTAAAACCTGCTTTTAGTTCTCGTGAGTAATCAGCTGCACTAAGAAAAATTGCGGCGTAATTACCTAAAAACATCATAATGAAGCCACAGAATGGTAATCCCCAAGTCCCTTCGGTATTTACCCATTTGTCTATAATAATCTCTTGATGATTATTGAGTAATATAATAAAGACATAAATTAACGCACAAAGAATAACAATTGAAATTAACGTTTCTACCCATTTTATTGCATGGAATCCATAAAGCGACAAAGCGATTTGGAAAAATTGTAAAATAAGAAAACAGATAAATATATTATTAAAATCACCATTAGATAATATTCTAATAATTTCATTGAGTGCAGTTGCACCTATCCAACTTTGAAATCCATACCAAACAATAGCAGGAATACCGCGGAGTAATGAAGAAATAATAGCGCCTTTTATACCAAATGACATGCGAAGTTGTACCACATAAGGAATACCTGTGCGATATCCTAAGCGATCATTAAAAACAAAAATCGTCGTAATAATCAATATTGCAATTAACGTTGCGGCAAAAGTTTGGAAAATATTCATGGTGGCCACACCAGCTACAACTAAGCTTGCACCTAAGGTCATATTACCCAAATTCATGCCATCGCCAATCCACATAAAAGAATAGGCTAAAGGATTCATAGTTCGATCTTTGCTAGATTTGGGTAATAAAGAACTATCAATCTGCATCGATGTATTTGGTGATTGTGCTGTATTATTCTTCATGACTTTCCTTCCCTACTTATTTCTGTCGTTTCAATTCCATTATTAACGCCGAATAAATTCACCTCTTGGTGTTGAATTAATACCGGCATTAATTTGATAAATAGTTTTGCCTCGTAATAATGTTTGAACAACTTGTGCACCAATTTGTCGTCCTACATAAGGACTAAATTTATTACGATATTCGAGATCTTGTTCTTTTAATACATAGCTAGAATGAGGTTTAATAAAGATGATGTCAGCATCTTTACCTACTTGAATTGAGCCTTTAGTTGGTAAGTTGTATCTTTCAGCAGGGTTTTTAGCGATGATATCGGCAAATTGTTTTAATGACATACCCCGTTTTTGTACGGCTTCATCAAACATAATATCCACATTATTTTGAACACCAGAAATTCCGCCCCAAGCATCAAAGGCATTGGCTTTGTCTTTTAAATCGTAAGTACATGGTGAATGGTCAGACACCGCAGTGATGATGTGGCCAGCAAATAGATATTTCCATAATCCTTCTTGAGCTTGCTGATCACGGATTGGTGGTGAACATTTTGCAATTGGTCCAATAGCATCCAATTGGTCTGTAGTAAAATAGAGGTAATGGATACAGGTTTCGCACGTCACATTAATGCCTTCTTGGCGTGCTTTGATAACCTCTTCAACTCCTTCAGGACAAGCGACATGGCATATATGAATCGGGCACCCAGTTTGTTTAGCGAAAAAGATTGCTCGACGAATTGCTTCAACTTCAGTAAATGCCGGACGGGTTGCTACATATTGTGATAATTTATTTTCGCCTCGTGCTTTAGCTTGTTGCCCTAAAATATCAGTAATTGCGGCATTTTCTGCATGGATAGCTAACACTTTACCGGTTTTAGCAATTTGGCGCATTCCTTCCCATAATGCATAATCATTTACATTGGCAAAATCACCGTCAAGGTTTGGATCACCACAGGTTGCCATAAAACATTTAAATGCCGCAACACCTTCTTCGACTTGTTCTGCAATACCATTATTGGTCAGATTATAAGGAACTAATCCACCATAAGAAGCAACATCAACATAAAGTTTTCCTTCACCAGCAGCATATTTGGTGCGAAGAGTTTCACCACTAGTAGTCGCCGGGAGTTGGTTCAGAGGCATTTCAACAAAGGTTGTTACGCCTCCTTTTGCACATGCCTTTGTTCCTGTGATATAGCCTTCCCACTCATGACGAACACCACCAGGTTCACTAATATGAACATGAATATCAACCATTCCGGGACTAACAATTAAGCCATTAGCATCAATAATTTCATCGGCTTGCACTAAATTAGGGCCAATTGCTGCAATTTTGCCATTTTTTATTGCAATATCGGTATAAGTTTCGCCAGATTCGAGAATGACAAGACCATTTTTAATAATGAGATCGTACTGCATAATAATTTTCCCAACTGAATTGATTACAAATTAGACATATACTAATTCATATTATCAGTATTATTTGTTTTATCAAATTTTCATAATAATCTTTATACTTATGCAATAAACGTGCCACAAAATCAAAAAGTAAGTCATAACTGACATGATTTGGTTTTCTTTAAGTGTGGTTGCACTAAAATGATCCATTTAAATCAGTTTGGTTAATTTTTTTGCACCATTTTGGGTGATTAGATAGGAAAATCGAATAAAACATTGGAATGATTAGATTATGTGCCTTACATTAAAGTAAACCTTTTAGGTATCGCTATTAATGTAAGGTCTTAAAAATATTATTTAGTAGCTACAGTAAAACGTTGTTTAATGTGTTTTGCATTCTCCGCTTCATCAATCATCGCGATTGCATAGTCAGCATAGCTGATTTGACTTTTCCCTTGGCTATTAACCAAAATTTGCTCGCCACCAACAATATAATGACCAGTTCTTGGACCATCAGCAATAAACTCAATTGCTGGGCTTAGATAGGTCCAATTTACATCATTACAAGTTCTTAATTGATCTAAAGCTTTTGCCATGTTATTGGCTAATGGTTTAAATTCATCCGGGAAATCCGGAGAGTCAACTAAACGAATAGTATGCTCAGGATTGACATATAAACTACCTGCACCGCCAACAACTAATAAACGATTAGGTTTACCGCTTAAAATATCAGTTAAGTGTTTTAAGCTAGTTTGATGTTGTGGAAGGGTTTCTGGTGTCCATGCTGCAAAAGCATCAATAATGACATCAAAAGGTTTCAAATCTTCATAAGTTAGATCAAACAGATCTTTAACTAGAATTTTTGCCTTAGGGTCAACATGAGCGTTGGGATTACGAACAATCGCCGTTACATCATGTCCACGCGCAATTGCTTCTTTAACGATCAGACTACCTGACTTACCACTAGCACCAATAACCGCAATTTTCATTTTTTACTCCTTTATTAATTTATAAGTATTGTTTGATTCAGGTTTTAAATTGGAAAAATCTTTTAACAATTTGATATTTTTAGGTTAATATTCTAAGTATCTATTGTAAAGTAGGTACCAAGCAGTAATATAGTTACTGAAATGATACTATTATTGAATTTAAAGGATTTTTAACTAATGTCACTCAACGTAATTTTACCTCCTTGCCCTGTCGAAATTACCCTTATGTTAATGGGTGATAGATGGAAAGTCTTAATCGTTCGTGATTTATTAACAGGTACAAAACGCTTTGGAGAATTAAAAAAATCACTAAACGGTATATCTCAAAAAGTCTTAACCCAACATCTAAGAACAATGGAAAAAAACGGCTTAATCAGCCGCAAAGTCTATGCCCAAGTACCACCTAAAGTGGAATACACATTGACCGATGTCGGGCAAAGTTTAAAACAAGTGCATGATGCTATGTTAGCGTGGGGAAGTGCTTATAAATCAAAACAAAGTGCTAATAAATAGGTTTCATTTATAAAATGATTTTTCTATTTATACATAAGTAATGTTAGTAAACTAATAGCATGATTTTCATTAAGCAGAAAATTATGGCTAATTAGCCTCAAATTTAGAACAAATGAAATAAAATTCATCCGGCTTTGAGTCTTTATCCTGACCAATTACGATTGTATCTGGGTAGAGATTATTGTCAGTAATAGGGGTAATTTCCTTTCGGAATATGTCTGTATCATTTAAAGGAATAGGTTCTTCACAGCTGCGTAATATAGGGTTAACCTCAATCAATTTAGCGAACTTGTGCATATCACCTTTGGCTTTAGCATAAAAAGATGTGACAAAATTATCGCTTTCATAACGAATCATATTAACCCATACATTCTTAACTTTGATAGGTTGCTCAAAATAGTATTCGATTTCATTTATACTATCTTGTTTTTTTATAGTAATTTTTTGTTTTGCAAGTTCAGCAATGATCTTTTTATCTTCTATGGCAAAAGGCTTTGACTGACATAACAAAGCTGATCTAAATTGTTCTGTTATATTCTTCGTGTCATCACTAGACGCATAGCCAGATAAACTCAAAAAATATAGCGTGTAACCTAAAAGTAAATATGATTTTTTCATAATTAATTGTCTATGTGAGGTTATTAATGCTTTGTTGATTCTGTTTTATTCCTCTAGTCAAATCTCAATCTAATTATAAATGAAGAATAAGTAATAGTTAATAATTTTGATATTAACTTACTAGCCACCCTATCGCCATTTTGTTAAAACTATATTACTATGATTTAATTGATTTTCATTCTAAAAATTGATTATGAATAAGCCATCACCGAATTTAACCATTAAAGATATTGCCAAATTGAGCGGGGTGAGTAAATCCACTGTTTCGCGAGTTATTAATCACGACCCAATGGTGAAGGAATCGACACGTAACAAAGTGATGGCAATTGTTGAACAATATCAATTTACCCCATCCAAATCAGCTAGAGCAATGCGTGGTTATGGTAATAAAGTGATTGGTATAATTGTTACTCGCCTTGATTCCATATCCGAAAATCATGCAGTTCGAAACATGTTGCCTGTTTTTTATGCAAATGGGTATGATCCGATTATCATTGAGAGCCAATTTAGCCCGCAAAAAGTCGAAGAACACCTGACAATGTTAAAAGAAAAGCAAGCTGACGGTGTAGTGATTTTTGCTTTTACAGGATTGAATAGCTCTCGGCTGACATTTTGGCAAGATAAATGTGTGGTTATTGCTAGGCCTTTTTCTGATTATACTTGCATTTGTTATGATGATGTAGGGGCGGTAAACAAAGCATTAACCTATTTATATCAAAAGCATAAAAAAATTGGCTATATTGGTATTACTAAACAAGATCAGACTACTGGTGAATTACGCTACCAAGCGTATACTAATTTTTGTCATACTCATAAACTTAAGCCAAATGCGGTGCTTGGCAAATTAAGTTATTATTCTGGTTATGAACTTGCCGAGTCAGTATTGGTTGATTCACCAACAGCAATCATTTGTGCTACCGATTCAATTGCTTTAGGTCTAAATAAGTTCTTATCTGAAAAAAATATCAATAATATTGTTGTTATTAGCATTGGTAGTAGTGAGCTGCTTAAATTCTTGTTTACCAAAACGATTACTGTCGATCTTGGTTTTGATAAAGCGGGTACTTATGCTGCAAACGAGTTATTGCAAATACTACAAAGTGGAGCAAAACCTAAAATTATTACGGTTCCTTCCCAAATACTCATTTAACTATTTTTGAGTGATATATTGCCTAAAATTGTGAGGTTTATCACAAAAAGGGAACGTTCCCATTTATTTAAATAATAATTCAATTTATGCTTAATTGTTACCAAATTAGGGTCGAAATAATTAAAAAAATTTTGGCTTAAATTGAAAATAAGGAGACTTAACAATGGCAAAAGCACCTAAAGTTTCAACAAAATCAATTATGCAATTGATTGAACTTGTTGGAGGAAAAGAAAACATTGCTAGTGTTACCCATTGTTTGACAAGATTAAGGTTTGCGCTTGCTAATCCCAAATTAGCCAATGTTGAAGCGATTGAAGGATTGTCTTTTGTCAAAGGATGCTTTAATAATGCCGGGCAGTTTCAGGTTATTATTGGAACGGATGTGGATAGTTATTACAAATTATTGATTGAACAATTAAATATTGACGAAGCGACCAAAGAGCAAACAAAAGCCGCAGCTAAACAAAATATGTCATGGTTTGAACGGTTAATCTCAAATTTAGCTGAAATTTTTGTACCATTATTACCTGCACTGATTGCGGGTGGTTTATTACTCGGCTTGCGTAATGTAATTGGTGAAATGCCAACTATTAACGATAAACCGCTTACTGACACGTATACTTGGTTGGTACCTATACATAGTTTCCTTTGGTTACCGTGTGAAGCGATTTTCCACTTTTTACCGGTGGCTATTTGCTGGTCTACAGTCAAAAAAATGGGCGGTTCTCCTGTGTTAGGGATTGTTTTAGGCATAACATTGGTTTCTCCACAACTGATGAATGCTTATAATCTAGGGAAAATCGTTCCTGACGTGTGGGATTTTGGTTGGTTTACGATTCAAAAAGTCGGCTATCAAGCACAAGTGATTCCATCTATTTTTGCTGGTTTGGCATTGGGATGGATCGAAACTCGATTACGTAGAATTGTCCCTAATTACCTAACTTTAGTGATTGTCCCAATCGTATCACTGCTATTAGCCGTCGTCCTTGCGCATTTTCTTTTAGGGCCAATCGGACGAATGTTAGGCAATGGTATTGCTTATGTGGTTAAATATTTAATGACTGGTGATTATGCCTTCATTGGGTCAGCAATTTTTGGATTCTTTTATGCACCGTTGGTTATTACTGGAATTCACCATACTACATTAGCTATCGATATGCAGATGACAGAAAGTATGGGCGGTACACCGATTTGGCCAATCATTGCTTTATCCAATATTGCTCAAGCTTCAGCCGTTGTTGGCATCATTTTGATCAGTCGAAAACATAATGAGCGCGAAGTTTCCATTCCTGCTGCTATATCCGGCTATCTAGGTGTTACTGAGCCAGCTATGTACGGTATTAACTTACGCTATAAATTCCCAATGTTCTGTGCCATGGTCGGTGCAGCTAGTGCTGGGTTAATCTGTGGTTTATATGGTGTATTATCTAATGGTATCGGTGTGGGGGGATTGCCCGGTATCTTATCAATAAAACCTGTTTATTGGTCAATTTATGCCTTAGCAATGCTAGTAGCGATTATTGTTCCGATCGCATTAACCATCATTGTTTATAAAATAAAACAGAAAAAAGGCACACTAAATATCCAATAATGATTATAAATAGTAATTCACCCATTTTATGTGAATTTAATTTTACTGATTAAAAATAAAAGAGTAAGCAATGAATAAAATAGATATCCCGTGGTGGCAAAATGGTACTATCTATCAAATCTATCCCAAAAGCTTTCAAGCCAGTGGCGCGGGTTCAACGGGGGATTTATTAGGCATTATCAGCCGATTAGATTATCTGAAAAATCTGGGCATTAGTGCGATTTGGTTAACGCCAATTTATCCCTCTCCGCAAGTTGATAATGGTTATGATGTATCGGATTATTATGATATTGATCCGGCTTATGGCACGATGGACGACTTTGAATTATTGGTGAAGCAGGCGCATGAACGTGATATCCGGATTATGATGGATATGGTATTTAACCACACTTCAACAGAGCATCCATGGTTTAAATCGGCCTTAGATAAAACCAGCCCATTTCGATCGTTTTATATTTGGAAAGACGCCAAAGCTGACGGATCAGAATCCAACAATTGGCGATCTAAATTTGGCGGCAAAGCCTGGCAGTGGCATGAGCAATCAGGACAATACTATTTACACCTGTTTGCAAAGCAGCAAGCCGATCTCAATTGGGAAAATCCAACTGTCCGCCAAGAGATTAAAAACGTCTGTCAATTTTGGGCGGATAAAGGGGTTGATGCATTAAGGTTGGATGTGATCAATTTGGTTTCTAAACAGCAAGACTTTCCGGATGACGTACAAGGTGACGGACGAAAATATTATACGGATGGCCCGAAAATACACGAATTTTTACAAGAGTTAAGTCGGGATGTTTTTCAACCTAATGGTTTAAAAACAGTGGGTGAAATGTCGTCCACTACGCTTGAAAACTGTCAAAAATATGCCGCATTGGATGGCAAAGAGTTGACCATGACGTTTAATTTTCATCATTTAAAGATTGATTATCCCAATGGGGAAAAATGGACGCTGGCTAAGCCCGATTTACTTGAACTCAAAAAAATACTTGGCTATTGGCAAAAGGGTATGCATGGTAAAGCGTGGAATGCAATTTTCTGGTGTAATCACGATCAACCCCGCATTGTGTCACGTTTAGGTAATGAAAATCAATACCATAGCGAATCGGCCAAAATGCTGGCAATGATTCTTTATGGACTACAAGGCACGCCGTATCTTTATCAAGGTGAAGAGATTGGGATGACCAATCCCCATTTTACCCATATTTCGCAATATAAAGATGTGGAAAGTCTTAACATCTATCAAGAAAAAATTGCCGAAGGTGTGTCAGAGTCTGATATGTTAGCGATTCTTGCCAGTAAATCACGGGATAATAGCCGAACGCCAATGCAATGGGACAACACCGTCAACGCCGGATTTAGTCAAGGTAAACCTTGGATTGAGGTGGCAAACAATTACCCAAAAATCAATGTGAAGGCAGCACTTGACGATCCTAATTCCATTTTTTATTGCTATCAAACTTTAATCAAATTACGCAAAACATACCCGATCTTTATTTTCGGTGACTATCAAGATCTAACGCCTGATAATGCTGATTGTTGGTGCTATGTCAGACATTGGAATAATCAAACGTTACTTGTGATAGCCAATCTGACCGAAAATACGGTTAAATGGCAATTGCCTAAAGCATTGGAAAATAGTTCTTGGCAAAACTTGTTAAGTAATTACTCAAATCAAACAGAGTTTGAAGGTGAAATGGTATTACAACCTTATGAGGCTATGTATTTGTTGCACGAAAATAATTAGCAATTTTTAACATACTAAAATTAACGCAGAATTGAATGGCTCAGCTGGGTCTGGTGAGTTATTTTTCTGCTGGCTTATGCAAACAATAAATATGTTTACCATATTTATTGTTTGGCAATTTTTGATTATAAATTAACGCTCGTTTCAGCTCTGAGGGCCTTAATCCGAAACTTGCAACACAAGTTCGGCTAAAGTGAGCTGAATCGGCAAAGCCCATATCATTAGCTAACGTTGTTAAAGTTGCCGATGCGTCAAGCGTATTAATAACATCACGCAATCTTTTCCATAACAGGTAGCCTCGGAAATTGATACCTAGATTTTCTCGAAATAGATGTAAAAAACGACTTTCGGATAAATAAATTTTATCAGCAATTTCTTTTGAGGATATCTGTTTTACCGGCAATAACGAAATTATTGAGGTCGCTTTAACTATGCGACTATCTTGCCGACAAAGACAACTGGTATTAGGGCGATATAATAGATTAACAATATGCTCGATATCGAATACCTGTTTATTTTCAATAGTATGTATAAAATATTGTGCCAGTATTGAGGCTTCTTCACGCGATAAACGATAAATAGGATCGTTTTCGGTAAAATGTGACAACAAATGAAAATAAGGCGCGTCGGGTTCGAGTAAAAAATTGATAGCGCAAGTTGTATTTAATTTATGTGACAGATTTGAACGAATAATAAAACCAAATTCACGATACTTTTTATCTTCTGTTTCTAAACTTAAAAAAATATCGTGCAGTGATATCGTTAATTGTAAACAAGGATGGCGATGAAATTCGGTATTAACGTTATGGAGAAAGTACAAAGTTGCTGACTCTTGTTCATCTAATTTAATCACCGAATCAATATGCAAAATGCGCTCTCCTGCTTATTTTATATCTGAATAATACACCACTGATTGATACTTTACTCCTGTCATAAAAATCACGTTGATTTAATTAGCCAAGTATCAATTAACCTTCACTGAAGATTTTGCTAACCATACTATACCAATCAAACCTAAAAATATCATACCATATAGCCAAAATATTTCATTAATGCCAATTAATAATCCTTGATTAGTAATCTGTTGAGCCAACATAGTTGATACTTGCATGTCAGATAAATCTAGTTGATTGAATTGTTGATAAGTGTAATTTAATGCTTGGGTATTTTGATAAATTATATCAGTCAATTGACTGTGATGAATCACTTCACGACGCTCCCATAAAGTAGCGGTTAACGAGGTACCAACTGATGTCGACAACGTTCTAAAAAAGTTAAAGATACTGCCGGCAATTGCTAATTTATGAATAGGAATATCAGATAAAATAATAATATTTAATGGCATAATAAAACATGCTATCGCAAAGCCTTGATAAAACTGCGGCCATGCTGCATCAGCAAAGGTCATGTTTGATTCAAATGTATATGCTCGCCAAAAAAAACAGAGTGCAAACACAATAAAGCTAAACGTCACCACTTTACGCATATCGACATTTGAAGCAAATCGGCCAATTATTGGCGCAAGAAAAATAGGAACCAAACCAATTGGCGCCAAAACTAAACCGGCGTAAGTTGCAGTATAACCAAACACACGTTGTAATAATTGTGGTTGAATAACCAGCGTGCCAATATGGAGTAAAAATGCCAAACTGATACAAATTGTGCCAATGGTAAAATTTCGAGATTTAAAAACGGATAAATCAATAATTGGATAATCTGTTGTTTGTTCCCAAACAATAAAATAACTAATAAAAACAACAGCTAATACAGAAAGAATAATAATCTGATTAGAATTAAACCAATCAAGTTCTTTTCCTCTATCTAATACCAGTTGTAAACACCCCACGCCAGCTATAAATAAAACTAATCCAATTCTATCAATGGGTAATTTGCTGGTAGCCGTTTCACGATCTTTTAATAAAAGGTGAACACCAAACCAAATGATGATCCCGAAAGGAATATTGATTAAAAAGATCCATCCCCAAAAATAATTATCACTAATCCAACCACCTAGAATTGGACCACAGATTGGCGCAATAATAATTGTCATTGACCATATTGCTAATGACATATTTTTTTTGGCCGGCGGGCAATACGCTAATAGCAAGCTTTGCGATAGAGGGATGATTGGTCCAGAAACCATACCTTGCAATAATCTAGAAAAAATCAGCATGGCTAAACTATTTGAAATACCACAAAGCCAAGAAGTGACTACGAAAAATAAGATAGAATAAGTAAATAATTTCACTTCACCAAAACGCTGAGCTAACCATCCCGTTAAGGGGATCGAAATAGCATTAGCAACGGCAAAAGAGGTGATAACCCACGTTCCTTGCGAATTTGAAGCACCAAGATTACCCGTAATGGTTGATAACGCCACATTAGTAATTGTTAAATCCAAAATCTGTAAAAACGCGATTACCGCTAATAAAATAATTAGTAAGATAAATCTGATGCCAGTTAAAGGCAATGAGGACGCTTTACTTTGATTCATTGAATAATCTGCGTAGCGTAGAAATTGGTTTTTACAATATCCTCAACGAGCTGCTCAAATTCAGTTTCATCAAAAGAAAGTGAATCCGTTTGATATTTTATCGTCTTCGCTGGAATATCGGTTAAAAGCTTACCTGACGTATCATGCGTATCCACATTAACATTCATTGATAAGCCTATACGTAATGGAAATTGTTTAAGTTGCGCTTTGTCTAATTCAATCCGTACCGGTAAACGTTGAATCACTTTGATCCAATTTCCTGTCGCATTTTGTGCAGGTAGCAAAGAAAAAGCGCCACCGGTGCCCATCGCAATACCACTTATCTTTCCTTTATACTCAACTTTTTCACCATAGTAATCACTTTCTAAGGTAACTGACTGACCGATACGAATATCGTTTAACTGTACCTCTTTAAAATTTGCTTCTACCCATACTTGATCTAATGGAACAATAACCATTAAACGCTCACCTTTAGTCACTTGTGTACCAACTTGGACACTTCGCCTCGCGACATACCCAGTTACAGGTGCGGTGATTTTGGTTCGCTTTAAGTTAAACCAAGCTTGTTTTAATTTAAAAATTGCTTGCTGAATACTTGGTTGTTCTAATAATGGCGTTTTCATTAGTAGCGCATTATTAATGGCTAATTCATGCTGAGATATCTTTAAATCATTAATAGCAAAATCGACATCTTGCCTTGCATGAATAATCTCTTCTTTTGAAATAACCTTTCGTGACCAAAGATTCTCCCGGCGTTCAAGATCTTGCTTAAGTTTGTCTAAGGTGACTTGTTTTAACTGAATGCTGGCTGAAAGTTTTTCATTTGTGATCTGAATTTGATGCAACTCTCTAATCGCTTTGATTAACGCATTTTTGGCATAACCAAATTCATTTTCTGCATCAACTGCATCAATCGTTGCTATCACATCATTTTGTTGAATAAAATCGTTATTATCGACATTAATCGTCAATATTCCACCATTTACTTGCGCATCAACCGGGACCTGATTACCCATAACATAAGCATTATCCGTTGATTGAGTAAATCGACTAAACATAAACCAATAAACGCCATAAGCCAAAGCAGAAAAAAGAAATAATAGCGTTAATATAATCAGCTTCTTTTTACGTTTAATTGGGTGCGGTGGCGAATCTATCTCTTTATCCATACTTTTGTCCGTCTAACTACAACATAATTAAGGGTAGAAAACAGTAGTATTAGATAGATAATTGGCTTTGTCTTGAATAAAGTAGCTAACTTGATTTTAAATTGATATGGCTGATTTATTTGAATGAATTTTGGGTAATTAATACTTAATATATCGACTATAGAATGTAGAAAGCAAAAACAGCAGTCAAAATTCTATAATCGCGATTTTAAAGAGAAATCATTTAACGTGCTTATTGAAACGGTATAGACTCCTCAATATTTTTTACAGAGATATAAATCAAAAATGTGATTTATGCCTAAAACGAGAGCCAACGGTGGGTAAAAATGTTGCTCCGGCTTTAACATCTAACCAAATTTGCCGATAACGTTGGCGTCGCTTTACTCGGCAATAATTCGCCAATATGGAAAACCCTTGCTTTTCCATTATCCACAGAAAACAGGACTTCCATTTAGAGGCGGTATTGGAGTTAATCCCTAATTGCTGATTAGCGGTTTTAAGGGTTTCACCTTGTAGCAATAAGTCAACAAAAGGTAACCACAGTTCGCAATGAGATAAATGATCTAATTGATATTTTTTGAGTGGATTAAACGTGCGTCGACAACTTCGGCAACGAAAATTAAGGCGGTGACCAATACGAACCGTCAGAGGTGATTCGCAATAATCGCAAGGCATGACAGATGTACTGAGCAAATCTTTAAGCCATGATTTAAATGCTTGCGCTTGCTGACTGACCTGGTTAGGGGTGGTTTTCTCAAGGTCTAATACCGCTTGATAAAGGTCAGGCTCATGCTGTTCCAGCAATTGCCGAATAACATTATCCCGTCTACGAGCTGCTCGTGGTGACAGGTTGAACTGAGCTGCAATAAAACTGTGGGGCTGAGCCGTTAAGGTATACGCAGCAATATCAATCAGTAATGATGTCGGTTTAAGGCGCTGGTATAAAGGATTTGCTGCAACAAACTTGGGCAACTGTTGCAAAAATCGCTCAGCAGCAGGCTGTTGCTTACTCGGTAAAATTGCATGATACATTATTACGCTCCTTATAACGGTATAGACTCCTCAATAATTTTTACAAACACTATAACCTAAAAAGTAAACTCTTGGAATTGTTTAATTAACGACTGCCCAGCCTAAACAGAATATGCTATATTATTTTTTAATTGATTTTACAAGGTGATACGATGGATATAAAACTCACCAAGCATGATGAAGGCACGGACGATGTGTACAGCATTATGCAACGTGTGTTATTTCGTGATAACCAAATTGACCGCCTAATCATCACCCCTAAATCCTATATTAGCTTCCGCAGTACCAAACTGATGGACGATTTAGAACAAAGCCTAAAATACGTCCCAACTTATCAAGTGGTTGAACGCATCCGTAAGGAAGAAAAGTTAATTGCTAAAGAGAAGTTGGCGGTTGAGAAGGATAAGACAAAAACAGCTCAACAAAAAGCAAAAGAAATAAAAGGAAAAGCTGAGACTGAAAAGAAAATATTGATTAATGCTTTGTTGGATAAAGGTGTTTCGGTTGAAGATATTGCTAAAATTTTGGGGATAACGGTTAAAAAGATTGATAAAATATTGGGAAAAGAGGGATAGTTTTAAACTAAATTAACTATTCATTTATCAAATAATGTATTGAATACTATGCAAAATAATTGGCATTTTTAATGAAAAAAACAAAAGATAAAGTTTTGATTCATGCAACAAAAATATCTTTAGATGAATGGCTTAATTATGTTTATGCAAATGAAAAAACAGATAGTTTTTTGATTCTTGATTGTTGTTTTCCTACTGATGAAATGAAAGAACAATATATAAAAGATATAGATCAAAAAACAGATAAAGAAGTTAAATTTTTACTATCAAAATTCTTGATTTCAGGCGGTCGATTTAATTCTGACAATATCATTGAAGACTTTTTTTTCATGCAACCAATAGAAAAGCAGGAACAACTTTTAAATTCCTTTACCTACTATCAACGTCTTATTTCATTGAAAGATTGGAATGTATTATGGCCATCGATTACTTGGATTGTCGATTTATTACCCTCGAGCCCTTATGATGCAATAAATGCCATAAATTCATACTATTCTGCTCATTGTTTATTTTTAACAGATCATAGAATACACGGAATATCTGATGCTATAAGTCTTATTGAAGCTAAATATATAAGTCATAAATTACCTATAAGACAAATATTATTAGATATTCCTTCTAGAGATTTTGAATTATTAACGGCTTATCTATATAACAAAAAAGGTTACAAAATTAGAATAACACCAAGGACTAGAGATGGTGGCTATGATGTTTTAGCTATAAAAGACAACCAAAGAGAATATGAAAAATTGCACATTGAATGTAAAAGATATACGGAGAAAGTTGGAGTACAAATAATCAGGGGAATCTTAGGTACATTAAATGTAGAAAATGCGACAAAAGGCGTTATTGTTACAACATCAGATTTTACGAAAACAGCATATGATGAAGCAAAAAAATCATGCCGATTGGAACTCATCAACATTAATGAGTTTGATAAAGATATGAGAGAAAATACGGAAATAAATTGGATACAAAAAATACCTCAATTTATTTCAGAAATAAAGAAGATATTATAATGAAACTATACGAAAACTGGATTTTACAATATCATCAAAATCGGTATATGAAATATCTTTCAACTGAACAAATAAACGATAGGCTTCGTTATCTTGTAGAAAATTTAACTACATTGGAAACTAATGGAAAGATAGGTATAAGAGATATTCGAGTTAGTCCTTGGACAGAACTGATGATTAAGTTCACTCATACTATGGAAGAAATGAAGATACGTAATGAACTTCCAAAAGAACAATTGTTATTCAAGAGTGCCGTACCTAAACCAATGTTAGAAGCATCTGATCGTTTAAAAGAAATTAACCATCTAGCTAAAATCAAAAAACCACATCTTATTAAATTTAGCAATAAAGAATATTTAAAAAATAATAGCTTTAAAGTTTCTTTAGCAAGTTCATTTTTAGATCCCTCATTAAATGTTGCACAAAGGGATGATGAAATGAAAGCAACATTTCATGTAAACCCCGATAATATAACTATTAAAGATAAATACGGAAATATAATTAAACCAATTGGAAATGTGGATTTTTCTTACGAAACTCAAAGAGATTATTATGTATTTTGTACTAGTGGTGAATTTGATATACGGTTATTCAGTGACTTTGATACGGATAGTTGCCTATTTATCTACAATTCTCAAAAGTTTGCCGATGAACTAATTGCTGAGTTAAGAAACCATATCGAAATTGAAGATTTTGCTTATAAAATGGTCGAGTATATTGACCCAATACAGAATAGATTAAGGAATTCAAAACCAATAATTGAGTTTCATAAGCATATTAAATATTTATATCAACATGAATATCGACACGTAATAATAACAAAAAATGGATCACCAATGCCCAAACACATATATTTAACACTTAATTCAATTCAAAATTATTCTGAATTAATTTGTTTATAACCTAAAACAAATACATTAATCTTCATTTTCCACAATCCAATTAATATATAAACCAACTTACCTCATGCAGATTTGTGGTTAACCTATATTGGTTTGTTGGATGCTAAAAACAGTAATAACACGATTGCTAATCAGATTTGCATTAAATGTGGCACCATCAGGACATGGCGACGCAGATGGTGTTATTCAATGCAATTACGGCGCTTAGTAAGTTTGGCAATTTAAAGTTGATAGCAGTAAATATTAATTGAAATCGAGGATCGCTCCTCAATAATTTTTACCCCTTTACACACACCACTTGCCTTAATTGATGCACTATTTCGACTAATTCATTTTGTGCGGTCATCACTGCATCAATATCTTTGTATGCCATTGGGATTTCATCAATCACATTAGCATCTTTTCGACATTCAACATGTGCCGTTGCTTTGATTTGGTCTTCAATGGTAAATCTGTTTCTCGTCGCTGTTGGGCTTATCACTCACTACACAATATGAAAAAACCATCTCATTTGGTAAGTTATTGTTAAATATATCTTTTTGTTGTTTCGAGAACGAAAAAACAGAAGAGTAATGATGCCGACAGGCTAAAAAATATTTGGTGGGCTGAGTTGGGATGAGATTAACAGCCCCTAGAGCAAATTAGAGATCATGCATTAAAGACCAAATAATTGCTTCACCATTTGTTGATTGTATTTATCCTGACCACGCCAATAAGTGGCATATACCCAATCGTGTTTTCCCCTTGTTGGGCGCTCATAAGAAGCGGGTTGTAAAATCCCCACACAAGCCAAAATCTCAATAACGGTGTTACGTTCATCCTGATTGGATTTAAAGTTAGGTACATCCGTCAGTTTATCACTCAGTGAACCCGGATAATCATCTTGCTGACAGGATGCAATAATGGCTAATATCCCTTTTAAAATAGCTATATCATCTTCGGTCGGTTCAGAGATTGCCTGTTTAGTGAATTGCATGAGATCAAAGTAGGTATAAAGTAAATCACCATGACGCACTCCCCCCCACTTTATTCGTTCAAAGTTTAAGATATTTAAATCTGCTTTGACGTAGTTTTCATTACCAATCATGCCATATTTGAGATCACGGCAGACCTGACACGTATGGGATGAATGAATCATTTGGCCATCTTGATAAGATTGACCAGACACGACTGGCGTATATTGATGCGCTGTCATTAATTTGGCGATAAAGTATGATGCAATACCTGAGCGCCAATCAAGTCGCCGCGTTGATAAGCTGCTCAAAAAGGCTTTGGCAACGTGTTCAAGAGTGATTGTGGCGACGATGTTTATGATTTTATTGACACAATCATCGTGTGATATGGTAATGGGATCAAACATTAATCCTTTTTCTTTCGCATACGCGAAGTCGTTCGGCTCTGTTTTTATCTCCTTTCTGTCTTTCCAGCCATTTTTCCAATAGGTTTGAAACAGAATCTTTTTTGCTTTTTTGTCCATTTAATCACCGTATTTGTCTATTTTACTTTGAATTAGAACGAGTGAGCGCCCTAGCCATTGAATTTAACTTATTGCGATAAATGATCAGATTCAGCAGTGATGTGATGTTTTTTTACTGCAATTAGCTTCGAACCGTCATTCAAAGTCACGTGCTAATCTTTAGCAAGCAAATAGTGTGTTAACACTTGCCTAAGCCCAAAGCCAAATTTCGAAAGCATAGGAAAACCTTCCCAATATTTGGATTGAAAAATACAAATCATCACCCAAAATGATCTGCTGTTTTTTGCATATCAATCTGCCAAGGTTGACCATCAATAACACCTTTTAAGATTTAAATAAACTTCATCAATTTATCGGTGAGTTTGCTATTTTAAAGCAAATGAGCGAGTCATAAAAATAAATTTATCAGACTTACTATATCAATTTTGTCCTTTACAAATAAATAATCAGCGTATAGAATCCACCCGCTTTCCTGAATAGTGCTGCTGCAGGAAAACAGTAATTATCTTCTCAATTTGAGGAGACGCTTTTTTATTGTTTTCTAGGTGGCTATTATGTCTACATTTTCCCGTTTACAAAAACGTTTGTCCCGTCTTGGGATTGAAAGTCATTTTAATAATGATATTTATACTTTAAATAAAGAAAATACCTCTGCTCAGATTTTGTTACCGAGTCCATTGCCTTTAGAGCAAAAAGCGGTAGAACAGCTTCTGAACTTTGCATCAGTGAACGTCCCTAATAGTGTAGGAAAAGTTTGCATGGCTCGTGCTACACCTGATTTTCATCCGGGTGCGGTTGCGCCTGTTGGTAGTATTGTTGCAACTACTCAGGATTTAGTTATTCCGGCAGCAATTGGTACCGATATTAATTGCGGTATGCGGCTTTTTACCACGGGTTTAAGCTTTGATCAGGTGTGTGAACAAAAATCGACAATTATTGCACAATTAAAACGTGTGTTATTGCAAGATGAGCGTGATGTACCTGTTACGCCGCAATCTTTTCAGGCATTATTCGATCAAGGTCTTGCAGCATGGTTATCGGCGTTACCGCAGCAAGGTTTGTGGAATTCAGTTAATTATGAACGGTTACACGCAGAGCTTAATAAAATATCGGGTAATCACTTAATTAAGGCAGATAGTCAGTATGCGCCTGAAGCCTTTTTTGAAAAGCGCGATATTATTCGCCCAGCGAGTTTAGGTACAGTCGGATCTGGCAACCATTTTGTCGAGTTACAAATTGTTGATGATATTATCGATCGACATTTAGCTTATCAATTAGGTCTTGAAAAAAGTAGTGTCGTCGTCATGATTCATACCGGATCGCGTGATGTTGGTTTTTACATTGGTCAGCGTTGGCAAGATAGAGCAAAAGCTTTATGGCCGATTAATGAAAAACAACCAAAATCAGGATTGTTTGGTTTAACAGATAGTCACGCACAGGCCTATTTACAAGCTATGGGCGTTGCTGCGCGTTATGCTTGGATTAATCGAATTGTGATTACCGAATTGATACGTAAATCGCTTGCAACTATTTTTTATCAAGATGATAGTCAACTTGTGGTCGATATTTCACACAATATCATTTTGCCTGAACATGAGATGAATATTCATCGTAAAGGGGCAACGCCTGCTTATGCTGGTCAGATAGCTTTAATCCCTGGCTCAATGGGTGATCACTCTTATGTGGCAGTAGGTAAAGGTAATGCAGATTGGTTATGGTCTTGCTCACACGGTGCAGGTCGAGCAGAAAGACGACAAGCTATGCGTAGCAAAAAAGTCGAATATGATAAGGTTAATTTGCCATGGCAATGTATTACCTTAAAAGAAGAACGGCTACTTGAAGAGGCTCCCTCAGCCTACAAACCGATCACACCAGTGATTGATGCACAACAAAACGCCGGTTTGATTCAAACAGTGGTTAAACTTAAACCGTGGATTACGTTTAAGGCGTAACATTCGAAATGGCATTTTGTGCAATAATTTCTTATTTTATCAACATATTAAATTATGACACAAAATGCTTTCTATAAAGAAAAATGAATAACACGTTAATTGATATTTATTGACCAATCACTATCATTAATAATCTTACAGCGATCTCAAAAACGCTCTAACAGCTCTTTTTTAGGATTGTGAAGATATGACAAAAACCATTTTATTTAGATTGCCATTAACTTAATTTTTGACTAAAAGTAAAATAATATGTTGATACTTTACAATAAAACATCCGTTGTATACAATACCTCCGCTTTCCTGAATAATACTACTACAGGAAAATAATGAAATAGAGTTTAAAATTACAATAAAATCGAATATTTTTTGATAATATTAACTGTTTACAGCATTAAAAATAAAATTGTTGCGTAGTTTTTTTACTCTATACAATCAATAAATTTTTATTCTTTTATTTGTAATAAGGATTGATTTTATTTGTATTTTTTTAATACATCTAATTAAAACAAGGAATTTTCATGGAAACTAAATCTGACTTTGTAGGGAGTAATCGTTCTGTCGTTGTAACTCTTTTATTGTGGTTTTTCTTAGGTACATTTGGTGTTTATAGGATGTATTTAGGTAAAGTCGGAACAGGTATTTTAATGCTTGTATTAACAATAATTGGCTTTATTACTATTCCTATATTAATCGGTATTTTTATATTAATTGGGCTTTTTATTTGGTGGATAATTGATTTAGTTTGTATACTAAAATCACCGAAAATAAATCAAATGCCTTAAATTTAAAATTTTCACAAAACTATAATTACTAAAGCGACAAAACTAGAAGTTTGTTTTATTAACTCTAGTTTTATTTTTAATAGTAATTTACAACTATTATAGAAAGGAAAGTTCCTCTTAATAAAGTCAGATCCAACTGAGGAACAGCTTCCTTTTTAACAGATTGAAATTTCATTTAAATTAATAGTTCAACTTCAAATTATTGTAATGTAGCTCTTTATTATCAGAAATACAAAAACTCTATTTTATTAGTCAATTTGCTGTGTTAAATCATATAGCCATTGTTTTTATCATCACATCTTAGATGCAACCTAGTTTGTGGTATTCGGCAGTCATATCATATTATAAATATAAACTTACTACCCAAATAATATTAATACCCAGCCGCTAAACCATCCCCTCTCGGGTCGGTTGCGCCCATTAGTCGATGATGATTGGTATCGATAAGAATGGCACCGGCATGTCCCATGGTATCCGTGTAATCATCAACAATTTGCACATCATGCCCACGTAATTTGAGGGAATGAATTACATCGTTAGGTATGCGCCCTTCAACTTTAAGATTATTGGATGATGCACCCCATGTGCGGCCATGTAACCATCTTGGTGCATTAATGGCATCTTGTGGTGTCATGCCATAATCAACAATTCGTGTCACAATTGCCGCTTGCGTTTGGGGTTGTCCTTCTCCGCCCATGGTGCCATAAACCAGATAAGGTTTATTATCTTTTAAAAGCATGGCTGGATTTAACGTATGAAAGGTGCGTTTATTTGGCTCTAAACGATTAATATGGTTAGGATCTAACGAGAAAAAACTACCACGATTTTGCAATAAAATTCCTGTATCTTTAGCAACAATGCCGGAACCAAAATCATGGTAAATACTTTGAATAATAGATACCGCATTTCCTTCTGCATCAACAACACCAAACCAAACGGTATCGCCTTTAGGATCTAATGGCTTTGTCTCTACACGTGCCTTTTGCATATCAATCTGTTTTGCTTGTTGCTGACCATGTTGGGTAGATAATAAGAAATCAAGCGGAATCTGATTAAAATCAGGATCGGTAAGGTATTTATCTCGATCAGCAAATGCTTGTTTTGTTGCTTCAATTATTAAATGGTAATAATCTGCACTGCCTTCCCCCAAGGATTTTATATCAAAATTATTGAGTATATTTAGAATCTCTAACGATGCCATACCTTGTGTATTGGGTGGTAGATTATAGGCGGTATATTCTCGATAATTAACATGGATCGGGGCTACCCATGTAGCATGATGCTTAGCAAAATCATCTAAAGTCAATACACCACCATGGCTTTGCAGATCGTTGACAATATTTTTGGCAATATCACCCTGATAAAATTCCTTAGCGCCTTTATTTGCTATGGTTTTTAATGTGTTAGCTAAATCGGGTTGTTTAAGGATTTCGCCAATTTGGTAAGCTTGCCCATCGTCTTTTAAGAATACTTTTTTAAACTCCGAAAAACGCTGTAACTCCCGAAACTCTTTGTCTTTTGGATCAATATTAACCGTAGACCAATAATTTAGGCTAGGAGAAACCGAAAATCCATTTTCGGCATAATCAATTGCTGATGCAAATAGCGTGTGCCATGGTAGTGCATTATTCATATTTTTAGAGGCATATTGGTACGCTTCATCCCAACCGGAAACCACCCCTGGAACGGTATTGGCTGCCAGATAACCTCGCGACGGAATTTTATGGAAACCTTGATTTTTATAATAGTCTATCGTGGCCAAACTACCAGAACGACCGCTGGCATTTAGCCCTTTTAGTTCTTTGGTTTTAGCGTTGTAAATTAACCAAAAGTTATCGCCACCAATGGTATTCATTTGAGGATAAACAACAGCAAGCGTTGAGGCTACGGCAATCGCTGCATCAACCGCATTGCCTCCTTTGCGTAATATATCAATTCCAGCTTGAGTCGCTAAATAATTGGGGGACGTTACCATAACATTGGTCGTTATCGGGTTAAGACAACGAGAAGGGGTATCACAGTACTTTCCTGTCTCTGATAGCGGTATATCAGCAGCACCAGATAAAGGATTAATAAGCAATAAACTTAATAATATTGGGTGTCTTTTCCACATTTTAGTCGTTCCTCAATTGTTAACAATAACATTTTGAGGAATGCATTTTCTGTGCCAAGAATAAACTATTTAAATTTTGTAGCTAAAATGATTATGACCAATGACGATAATACCGATCTGAATTGCCTTATAATGCTAGCGGTGTTCCGCGATACTGCAAATCCGGCTGTTTAATCCACTGCTGAGCATCAATAATCGCCAGCTCTCGGGCATTTTGTTGTTTGGTGATATCAAGCACGTGATTGGCGGCATTGGCAGCGAGTTCAAAGGCGGTTAATTGGGATTGTCCATTGACTAAATGGGCAGTAAACAGACTACAAATTAAATCGCCCACGCCTAATGGACGGTGTGGAAAATCATATAATGGTCGAGCCAGATGATAGTTTTGTGATGGTGTGGCTAAAATCATTTCAAATAATTCCGTCGTTTTACCGGCATGTAGCAGATTTTTAACCAATATGGCTTGAATCGGCTTATTTTGCAGTGTTTTTATCGCGTTAAGCACATCGTTAAAGGTTTTGATTTCCAGATTCGATAATATCTGTAATTCTAATAAATTAGGTGTAATAAAGTCAGCGTATTTGATTGCTTGCTTAGTGAAGAAATCAATAATATTTTGTGGCAAGGAACTGCCTTTATTGATATCGCCCCCCATAACCGGATCGCAAACATAAATCGCATTAGGATTATAAAATTTAATCTTTTTTACGGCTTCAAGGATTTCTTCACCTTGTTCGGCAAGTCCAATATAGCCCGAAATAATGGCGTCAATGGATGACAATACGCCAATTTTTTCTAAACTATTGACGATTCGAGTGATTTGCTGAGCGCCCAGCACAATGCCGTCATAATGTGGATAAACCGTATTACTCGATAACTGAACGGTGTGAATTGGCATCACTTCGACACCTTGCAATTGCATCGCTAGCGTCGCCACTTTATTACCGGCATAACCATAAACAACATTGGACTGAATTGATAAAACGGTTTTCATATATAGGCCTTATTCATCATAATAACGATATTTGCTTAACAAGTAGATGCAGATAATGGATATCAGTGCTAAACCGCAATAAAACAAGGCTAAGGGTAACCAAAAACTTTTGAAGGTATAAATAACATAACCACCTATCATCGGAATTAAGCTACCAAAAATAGCCGCACATCCTTGATAACTCATTGATAACCCAGTATAGCGCATTCTGGCAGGGAAAATGCGACTTAAATACCCAGCTATTACACCATAAAAACCGCTGTAACAAATCACATTTAACGAAATCCCAATAATAAAACTGGTTTTTGTGCCTGAATTTATAATCGGGAATAACAAGAATACCGATGCCATTGCCAACATTGCTGTACAAATCAAAAAGCGTGTTGCCGAGAATTTTTCTGACCAATAAGAGATAAACGGTTGAGCAACAAAATGGACAATAGCGATCCAAAACAGTGCATCAACTATCACTGATTTTTCGACACCAAGTACCAAAGTAGTATAACCAATCATTAAGGTATTGGAAAAGATACCGCTAAATGACAGCACATTAGCACCAATCGCTAATATTAATAATGGCAATGCTTTTTTAAATACTTCAATAATCGGTGCTGACTCTTGCTTTAAGTCCGCTTGTTTTTTAGATGCTTCAACAAAAACCGGCGATTCGGTTAACGTCACTCTAGCAATAATGCCAATAATTAACAAAATAGCACTGGCTAAAAAAGGAATACGCCAATAACCACTATCAATCAGTTCATTAACAGGTAAACGAATAATATAAGAAAAAACCAGTAATGCTAAAATATTGCCTGCTGGGCTTCCCCACTGAGCAAAGGATGAAAAGAAGTTTTTCAACCCTTTCGGCGCATGTTCATTCGTCATCAACACGGCACCTCCCCACTCACCACCAACGGCAACACCTTGTAAAATTCGCAATGCAACCAATAACGTTGGTGCCAAAATACCTGCTTGTTGATAAGACGGTAATAACCCAACAAAAGTGGTCGCCGTCCCCATTAAAAGCAAAGTGATAATAAGTGATTTTTTACGCCCTAAACGGTCACCAATATGCCCAAATAACATAGCACCTAAAGGACGGGATAAAAAACCTACTGCAAAGGTAGCAAACGCCCCTAAAATTTGTACAAACTCGTTATCAGACGGAAAAAATAGCTGACCAAAAATCAATACCGATGCTAACGCATAGATATAAAAATCATACCATTCAATAGTAGTACCAATAAAAGCAGCAAACGCCACTTTTTTTGCAGATGAATTTGACATAAGTAAACCTTGGGTAGAGGAATGTATGACCAATAATGAATAATAAAACTAGCACAAAGCTATCAACATCACAATTCGTTATCTGAAAAGAGATTAAAAATTATATATAGAAATTTAATAATATTTCTATTTTATTAAATACGTTCAACTTGATGTGTGCGAATTAATTATAACACTTTAGCTTTGGGCTTCCGATAACTTTTATCTTATTGTAGTGATAACATCTTCAATCAATTTTGAATATGCACAAATCGCATAATGGTATATAAAATTGATATTTCCTTATTTATCGATAATCGCTTTTAATTAGATTTAATAAAAATATCGGTAAGGAATCATTATGGGATTGATCGCGCCTCATGCTAGTGACAGTTTACAACCTTTACAGGTTGATGACGATGAACGTCTAGCCCTGCAACAATATGCAAAAAATTTACCAGCAATTACCTTATCCAGTCGTGAAACTGGAGATTTAGTCATGTTAGGCATCGGGGGTTTTACACCTCTGTATGGCTTTATGCGAGAAGAGGACTGGCGTAGCGTTTGCGATAGTATGCATTTAGCGAACGGGGTTTTTTGGCCAATTCCCATAACCGTATCGGTGACCGATGCTCAAGCTGATACCCTAAAATTAGGTGATGAAATCGCTTTAAAAACACCAGATGGGCAGATAATCGGTATTTTGAATGTGGATAGCATTTATCGTCCAGATAAACAATATGAAGCTAATCAGGTGTTTACAACGACAGATCCAAGCCATCCTGGTGTTGCAATGCTGATGGCTCAACCACCGGTTAATTTAGGTGGTAAAGTCCGGGTTCTGCACGATAATGGCTTTAAAGCACAATTTGGTCAATATGCTTTAACGCCACAACAGACACGGGAACGCTTTAATCAATTAGGTTGGAAAAAAATAGCGGCCTTTCAAACTCGTAATCCAATGCATCGTTCACACGAATATTTAGTTAAAACCGTGTTAGAACTTTTTGATGGTGTACTTATCCATTCATTATTTGGTAACTTAAAACCCGGCGATGTACCGGCCAACATTCGTCTTAAAGCAATTAATAGTTTAATTCATAATTACTTTGTGCCAGATTCCGTTATTCATTCCGGTTACCCTTTAGATATGCGCTATGCTGGGCCGAAAGAGGCGTTACTACATGCTCTTTTTAGACAAAATTATGGTTGTAGTCATCTTATCGTCGGCCGCGATCATGCTGGGGTTGGGGATTTTTACTCACCGTTTGCTGCGCAAGAGATCTTTAGCCATTTGCAAGACAACGATTTACTCATTAAGCCAATTAAGATTGACTGGACATTTTATTGCCACAAATGTGACGGTATGGCATCAACGAAAACCTGTCCACACGATAGTGCTGATCGCGTTCTTATTTCAGGCACGGAGGTCAGACGGCGTTTACAAGCCAAAGAGCCGATACCAGAAACATTTAGTCGGCCAGAAGTCGTTGCTGAGTTATATCAATGGGTAAATCAGTAATCAGCTAAATAGTTAATCATCCATAAATCAATAAAGGGAAAAGCCATGCTAGATTTAACTAAAGTTAACCAAAAATTGCAAAATCAGTCACCGTTAACCATTATTGAATGGGCACTGAAAAAACAACAAGATATTCCAGTGAAAAGTATTATCAGTACCCATTTTGGCCCTTATGAGGCAGTACTTTTGCACCTTGTTACCCAAATCGATCCGAATATTAAGGTTGTTTGGGTTGATAACGGCTATGCAACCAATGCAACCTATCGTGTAGCCAATGAAATTACTAAACAACTTAATCTTAATCTACATATTTTTGTCCCACAAAGGACGACTGCTTATTTAAATGTGCGATATGGCGGGCTACCTGAACTTGATACTCCGGAACACACCGAGTTTACACAAATTGTTAAAATTGAGCCGTTTAACCGTGCTTTGTCTACGCTTAAACCCACATTGTGGTTTACTGCACTACGCCGTGAACAATCTGCGCTAAGGCAAGAACTCAATATTGTAACAAAAGCAGGGGACAATTTATTTAAGATCGCCCCAATACTCGATTGGACGAGTCAAAATATGCAGAATTATATCGAAAAACATAATTTACCTAACGAAATGGACTACGTCGATCCAACTAAAGGACCACAAGGTAGAGAGTGCGGTCTACATAAAATAACTTTTTGATTTTTTATAAATAAACAATATTAGACTTTACTGGCAAAAGGTAAGTGAATCTAAGTTGGTTGGATTTACCATAGCACGTTAAGGTTACGAGCCAATAGCAATTTAACGATAGCTAAACGCTATCAGATAAGGTCATCGTATGAGTACACAACATTTTCCTTTTAATTGTGATGAGTTAAAAAAAATTATTGAAAATTGCAACGATAAGCAGCTAGCTTGGTTATCGGGTTATTTATGGGGAGTGGCAGAAAAAAGTTCCATCGAACAAGCTTTACCGAGTACCACCCTCCCCTCCAATATGACACAAGCGGAGCAAAAAGTCACAATCATATCGGCATCACAAACCGGTAATGCCCGTCGAGTCGCTAACGAGTTAAGTCAGGATATTGAACGTTTGGGTATTGCGGTGACTCATCTGCCGGCAGGAGAATATAAAGCTAAAAAACTCAGTCAGGAAGAGATATTAATATTGGTGACCTCAACCCAAGGTGAGGGAGAGCCACCGGAAGAGGCGTTGTCACTCTATAAATATCTGTTTGCAGCTAAAGCGCCTAAATTAACTCATTTACAGTTTGCGGTTTTTGGCTTAGGTGACGCTTCTTATCCAAAATTTTGTCAAGCCGCTAAAGACTTTGATCAACGATTCGCTGAATTAGATGCTCAGCGCCTGCTAGTACGTGTAGATGCTGATACAGATTTTCAAACCGTAAGTACCTCTTGGCGACAGGCAGTGATTGATAAACTTAGTCAATTACAACTATCAAACACACAATCCCCAACAGAAAATTCAACCAGTATAGCCGTTAACAGTAGCCTTTATCACCGCGATAATCCATTTATTGCCGCAGTTAACGTTAATCAAAAAATCACCTCACGCGATTCAGATCGTGATATTCGTCATATTGAGCTTGACCTGTCCGATTCGGATCTTCATTATCAACCTGGTGATGCGGTAGGTGTTTGGTATCAAAATAGTAATGAACTTGTGGAGGAGATACTAAGTATCACCCAGCTTGCAGGTGAAACGCCAGTTGAACATCATGGACAACAGATCGCTTTAAAAACGGTTCTGACTGAATATGTTGAATTGACTCAAAATACGCCGATCATTATTGAAAAATATGCTCAAGCCGTTCAACATCCCGAACTTCTTACCTTAATTGGCGATCGAGAAGCCTTATTGGAAATGAGTCAAACATTACCACTGGTTGATATGCTTAACCGCTATCGTGGCAAGATAGAGGTACAGACCTTTGTTGAATTGCTTCGACCTCTTACTCCGCGTTTCTATTCCATTGCTTCTGCGCAAGATGAAGTTGGCTCAGAAGTTCATCTTACCGTAAATGTAGTACGTTATCAGGTCGACGATAAGATCCGTATGGGCGGCGCATCTGGATTCTTAGCAAATCAAATTGCTGATCAAGATCAAGTCAAAATTTTTATTGAGCATAATGATAATTTTCGATTACCTGATGATACTCATGCACCAATCATTATGATTGCTGCCGGTACGGGCATTGCCCCCTTTAGGGCGTTCTTACAACAGCGTGCGAGTCAAGGTGCTACCGGTAAGAATTGGTTATTCTTTGGCAATCCACATTTTATATCCGATTTTCTCTATCAAGTGGAATGGCAGAGCTATGTTAAAGAAGGTCTGTTAACTCGCATCGATCTTGCTTGGTCACGAGATCAAGCTGAGAAAATCTATGTACAAGATAAATTAATTGCTCAAGCCAGTGATATTTGGCAATGGCTACAAGAAGGTGCCTTTATCTATGTTTGTGGGGATGCTAAACGTATGGCAAAAGCGGTTGATTTAGCGCTTCAACAAATTTTGATGACTCAAGCACAATATAGTCAAGAACAAGCTATCAGTTATTTGGATGAATTAAGAAGTCAAAAGCGCTATCAACGAGATGTTTACTAATGATAAACAGATACAACAACTAATATTAATTTATCGAGTGATGTAATATGAGCAAATCTAAAACAGTTACCCTGACTCAAACAGTCAATTTAACACCGCCACAAAATGATGTCTCTGATCTGCCTTTATCGGATTCTGAACGATTTAAGCGAGAAAGTAATTATTTGCGAGGCACTATCGTTGATGATCTTGATAACGGTTTAACGGGTGGCTTTAACAGCGATAATTCTCAGCTAATTCGCTTACATGGCATGTATCAGCAAGATGATCGCGATATTCGTAAAGAACGCACAGAACAAAAACTGGAGCCACTGATCTCCATGATGTTACGTTGCCGCCTGCCCGGTGGTATCATCACCCCAAAACAGTGGCTGACTATCGATAAATTTGCTACTGAAGCAACAAAATATGGCAGTATTCGACTCACGACTCGACAAACTTTCCAATTTCACGGACTGTTTAAACGCAGCCTTAAGTCTGCTCATCAGCTGTTGCATAAGATAGGGCTAGATTCGATCGCCACTGCCGGTGATGTGAATCGTAACGTTTTATGTACTTCAAATCCTGTGGAATCAAAAGTTCATCAACAAGCTTATCATTGGGCAAGTAAAATCTCAGAACATCTTTTACCGAAAACCCGTGCTTACGTTGAAATATGGCTGGATGGTGAAAAGCTTTCTACCCCCGATAGTGAGCCAATTTTAAGTTCGACTTATTTACCGCGTAAATTTAAAACTGCCGTTGTCATCCCCCCGATTAATGATGTGGATGTTCATGCTAATGATCTTAGCTTTGTGGCAATAGCAGAAAAAGGCGAACTGATTGGTTTTAATGTATTAGTTGGTGGTGGTTTGGCAATGACGCATGGTGATAAAACAACTTACCCACGCAAAGCCGACGATTTTGGTTTTATTCCTGTCGAAAAAGCACTGACGTTTGCTGAGGCCGTTGTGACCACCCAACGTGATTGGGGCAACCGCAATAATCGAAAAAATGCCAAAACTAAATATACGCTTGAACGTGTTGGCGTGGAAAACTTCAAAAAAGAGGTTGAACTACGTGCTGGAAGTAAATTTCTAAGTAGTAAACCTTATAAATTTAGTCGACGAGGTGATCAATTTGGTTGGTATAAAGGTATTGATGATAACTGGCATTTAACGCTATTTATTGAAAATGGTCGGTTACTTGATTATCCCAATAAACCATTAAAAACCGGCGTTGCAGAAATTGCCAAAATTCATCAAGGTGATCTGCGTATAACCGCCAATCAAAACTTAATTATAGCTAACGTGCCAGAGGAACAAAAAGCAGCCATTGAACAAATTGCACGTCAATATGGTTTGCTTGACGATACTGTCACATTACAACGTAAATATTCCATGGCCTGTGTGTCTTTCCCAACTTGCCCACTAGCTATGGCTGAAGCAGAACGGTTTTTACCGACGTTTGTAACTAAAATAGAACAGATGTTAACTCAGCATCACTTATCCGATGATTATATTATTTTGCGTGTAACCGGTTGCCCTAACGGTTGCGCCAGAGCCATGTTGGCGGAAGTGGGCATGGTGGGTAAAGCACCTGGTCGCTACAATTTATATCTTGGCGGTAATCGAGAAGGCACGCGAATTCCTCGCTTATATAAAGAAAACGTGAATGTAGAGGAGATTTTATTAGCACTCGAACCACTTATTGCCGCATGGTCCATTCATCGCAATAAAGAAGAAGGATTTGGTGATTTTGTTATTCGTCATGAGATTGTGAAACCGGTACTCAATTCAGCGATCGATTTTTATCAAGAGGCGAATTGAGATAAGTATAAAAGTTGTTGATTGATAATTTTAAACTATGTTTATTGACTGTAGGCATATATAGCCATAATTCATATGGTTATTACTTTATCATATTTGTCTTTTTTATACGTTCTTTTATACTGAAATTACTTATCAAAGTACATAATTTTACTAATAAAATTACGAATAAGCATAATTTATAAATTAGACAAAATGCTTATAACCAGTTTCATCATATTGCTTATGCTTGCTGGCGGTCTGAAATTTTTTAAATAATTCACTTTTTAGTTATTAATTATATACAGCAACTTACACATAAATAATACAACTATATAACGGGAATAAAGTAATTTTTACTAGGAAGATCGTCATGAATATACAACAATTAAGGATTATTCACGAAGCTGCGCGTTGTAATTATAATTTAACCGAAGTCGCAAATTCTTTATACACATCTCAGTCTGGTGTAAGCCGACATATCAAAGAGCTAGAAGAAGAGCTGAATATTGATCTTTTTATTCGTCAAGGTAAGCGCTTGATTAACATGACTGAACCCGGTTTAGAATTGGTGGTTATTGCCGAGCGAATTTTAAATGAAATTAATAATATTAAGCGGTTATCAACCATTTTTTCTAATACTGATGAAGGTTCATTAGTGATAGCGACCACCCACTCTCAGGCCCGTTATATTCTCCCAAATATTATAAAATCTTTTAGAATGCTTTTTCCTAAAGTTCATATCATTATCAATCAGGGATCATCTAGTGAAATTATCTCTCAGCTTCTTTCTGGCGAAGCGGATATTGGTATTGATAATGAAAGAGTGGATAACAATTCACTTGCTATTTACCCTTTTTATCGTTGGCATTACTCTATAGTTACTCCTAAAGATCACCCTTTGACTAAAGTCGATAAAGTGACGTTAGATATGTTACAAACATTACCTATCATCACTTATCGTCAAGGAATATTTCCTCGTAAAAGTATTGATAAAGCCTTTTCGGCTATTGGATTGACACCCAATATCTCGCTCAATGTTCAGGAGCCTGATGTTATTAAAACCTATGTTGAGTTAGGTTTAGGGATTGGTATTTTAGGTAATAAAATGTACAACCCTGATCATGATATCAATTTAGTTGAATTGGATGCGAAACATCTGTTTGAATCACATGTTACATGGCTAGGATTAAAACGACATAAATTACAACGTAATTATATTTGGCGCTTTATTCAATTATGCAATCAAGAGTTGTCACTGGAAGATATCAAAAGTCATGCATTAATTGAGCAAACTCATTCCAAAATACTTGATTATCAGATTTAATTTATAGGAATCATTCTCCTTAAATCATAAACTCTAATAGTTCATCTTGCATAAAAATATTAACGAGTGCAGGTTGCCAGTAGACAGTATCACCAATTTCAACTTGCTGTTGTTCATATTGTCGATAGCTAATAGATACATCAATATGCTTTGGTTGTCCGGCTACAGCAATTTCCAGAAAGACGGTTGGACCAGCAGTATGTATACGTACAACTTCTCCTTGGATATCATTTTTTCGGGCAATTTTAGCAATACTGATTTCGTGAGGTCGAACATAAGCGATAGCAGACTGATCAGGCCAGGTACCTTGTTCCCTCATATCTTTGTGAAAATCACCAATGATTAATGTATTATTTTCAATATAACCATATAAAAGGTTAACATCCCCTAGAAAATGCGCAACAAAGGCGGTTTTTGGTTGCTTATAGACTTCAGCAGGGGTACCTATTTGCTCTATGTGACCTTGATTCATTAAAATTATTCTATCAGCAACTTCCAGTCCTTCTTCTTGATCATGGGTAACAAAGATGCTGGTAACATTGAGTTCATGATGAAAATCACGCAACCAACGCCTTAAATCTTTACGGACTTTAGCATCTAAAGCACTAAAGGGTTCATCAAGCAACAACACATTAGGTTTCGAAGCCAACGCACGCGCTAACGCAACTCGCTGACGCTGACCACCTGACAGTTGGTCTGGATAACGTTTGGCAAAATGGTCAAGTTGCACTAATTCGAGTAATTGATTAACGCGTTCATCAATTGCTGTTTTATTTAATCGTACAGATCTTGGTTTCATTTTTAGTCCAAATGCCACATTTTCAGCTACATTCATATGCCGAAATAACGCATAATTTTGAAAGACAAAACCAATATCTCGTTGCTTGGCGCTCAGCTTAGTTACTTCCCTATCAGCAAAATAGATTTGCCCTGAACTGGCAGTTTCTAAACCGGCTATAATGCGCAGTAAAGTTGTTTTTCCACAACCAGATGGGCCTAATAGTGCAACTAATTCACCTTGTTTTATGCTGAAATTGATATTTTCTAAGACATTAACGTGTTCAAAACTTTTATTGATATTGTGTAGTGTAATACTCATATCTACCTCTTAGTTCCCGTAATGACATTCATTGGCTAAGCGCCTTTCAATCCATTGACGAATCAAGAGTAACGCAAGCGACATCATTAATAGCAAAATAGCGACACTGAATGCAGCAACAATATTGTATTCATTGTATAAAATCTCAACATGAAGCGGTAATGTATTGGTGTAACCACGAATATGCCCAGAAACAACCGATACCGCGCCAAATTCACCAAGTGAGCGAGCGGTGCAAAGAACAACACCATGCATTAAGGCCCATTTAATATTGGGTAAAGTAATGTGGAAAAAAATTTGCCAGCCATTCGCACCAAGGACGCTGGCGGCTTCTTCTTCATAAGTACCTTGTAATGCCATTATCGGAATGAGTTCTCTTGCCACAAAAGGAACGGATACAAAAATCGTTGCTAAGATAATTCCTGGAATCGCATAGACAATTTGAATATTCCACGCCTGCAAAAACGGATACAACGCACTTTGTGCGCCAAATAGCAATACATAGATTAAACCTGCAACAATGGGGGAAATCGAGAACGGTAAATCAATTAATGTGACTAATATTTGTTTGCCTTTGAACTGATATTTAGTTATGACCCAAGCTGCACATACACCAAATATCACATTTAATGGCACCGCTACACCAACGGCAATCAGTGTTAATTTAAAAGCGGATAAGGTATCTGGCTCAATAATCACTTGCCAAAATGCATTTACACCATTAGCTAGCCCCTGCGCGAGCACCACAACCAGCGGCAACACCAAAAGTCCGAAAAACAGCAATATCGCCAATAAGATTAGCAATAGCTGTAAACGGGTTACTCTCTTTTTTTCTGTTATTGATTGTAATATCTGCATAATCTTATATTAATGGTTTTTATTAATCTTACGGTTAAGTTTTCGCTGTAAACTGTTCATAATTAATAACAATACAAAAGCAATCACTAACATCGTTACACCAATCGCGGCAGCGGCATCATAAGCATATTGGTCAAGTTTTGAGACAATTAATAACGGTAATATTTCGGTCTTAAATGGAATATTACCGGCAATAAAGACCACTGAACCATATTCGCCAATAGCACGAGCAAAAGCGAGGGTAAACCCCGTTAGCCAAGCAGGTAAAATGGCAGGTAAAATAATATGCATAAAAATTTGCCTAGGCGATGCACCAAGCAAACTCGCCGCTTCTTCTTGTTCACGTGGTAAATCAGCCATTACCGGTTGCAAAGTACGCACAACAAACGGCAATGTAACAAATAACAGCGCTAAGGTAATGCCAATGGGGGTATAAGCAATTTTAAAACTGAACCATTGCCCAATTGGCCCGTTTTGGGCATAAATTGCGGTTAACGCAATGCCAGCAACGGCTGTTGGTAAAGCAAACGGGATATCAATACAGATATCCATTATCTTACGTCCTGGAAATCGATAACGCACCAGTACCCAAGCCAATAATAAACCAATAAAGCTGTTTAAACCGGCACTGATAAATGCGGTACTTAATGAAAGAGTTAATGCCAATAAAAACTGTTTGCTGACTAATAACCGATGCCACTCCTCAAAAGACAGCTTTGTTGAATAAAGAAACAAACCTAATAACGGAATAAGCACAATCAAACTAAGAAAGGTTAAAGTATAACCTAACGTTAAGCTAAAACCTGGGATGATCCGTTGTTGTTTAATGCTTGCAACTTTCATAACATTCACCTTTATACCGCAAAGCTAAGTGAGCACACACATAACATCGCCAGAATAAGTAGTAATTAGTTTATCTCAGCATAAATTGCATCAAAGATGGCCCCATCACTAAAAAATTTTTTTTGCACTGTTTGCCATCCACCAAAATCGTCATCAACCGTAACTAACTTAATAGTAGGAAACTGATCAGCATATTGTTTAAAGACATCAGGATTAACAGGACGGTAAAAATGCTTGGCTATAATATGTTGTGCCGGATCGCTATATAAGTATTCCAAATAAGCTTGCGCTTGCTTACGTGTACCTTTGCTATCAACAACTTTATCGACTAAAGCCACAGTCGGCTCAGCTAAAATGGATAATGAGGGCATAATAATTTCTAATTGATCGCCACCTTGCTCTCTTAACGCCAAATAAGCCTCATTTTCCCAAGAAATTAAAACATCACCTAAGCCTCGCTGTACAAAGCTAATGGTTGCGCCTCTGGCACCTGTGTCTAAAACCGGAACATGTTGATATAATTTGGTGACAAAGTCTTGAGCTTGTTCATCGTTACCATAGGTACTTTTAGCATAAGCCCAAGCCGCCAAAAAATTCCAACGAGCCCCACCCGAGGTTTTGGGATTGGGTGTTATTACTTCAACATCATCTTTAATGAGATCACCCCAATCATAAATCTGTTTTGGATTACCTTTACGTACTAAAAAGACAATTGTTGAATGGTAAGGCGCACTATTATTTGGCAACCTAGCTTGCCAATCAGGTGATATGTTAGTTTGATAACGGTTTAACGCATCAATATCACTCGCTAAAGCAAGCGTAACCACATCGGCCTGCAAACCATCAATGACCGAACGCGCCTGTTTACCAGACCCACCATGCGAATTATTTATCGTCAACCGTTCACCGGTTTGCTGCTGCCAATACTCGATAAAAGCCTGATTATATGCTTTATAAAGTTCTCGCGTTGGATCATAAGAGACATTGAGTAATTCAATTGCTTGCGCTTGATGCATAAAAGTGCAAATTGCCAATAATATTAAGCTTATCCCATGCCTATATAACTTTTGAAAAATAGGTAAATCTTTCACTCGACACCTCACGCTACGCTACTAATGTATTGGATTAGTAATGATAAAAATATGAAATAATTAGACCAAATTATGGTGAGATGCGAAAACGATTATTTTGCATTTAGTTATAACAAAAATAGATATATAGGTGTGGAGGGAGATGAGGAGAGGTGAATATAAAAATTAATATATTTATAATATTTAAAGGCTCGGCTTAATATTCAATATATCAAGTAAATCCTGCTTAATATATTTTTCACGTTCTAAAACAAATTCTTTGAAATCTTTAAAATCAAGAAAAATATTCTCAGATAAATGATGTTGTTTTAAAAAATGATGAATAGCATTTTGGTTATCAAAATTTTGTTCAATCGATCCTTGTCATACCTTTTTCCTTTAAAATACATTTTTACGATTAAGATAGAACTCTTCTAACTATGTTAGTCGAGGATAAAGGATATGGCCAACAATGGAACAAATAAGCCTCTTATCTTTTAGATAAAAAATATCATCGTTTTCTTCATCTTGTTCGCCAATAAAAAAGACCCAAGCTTTATCTTTCTTATTTTCTTCTTTTGCCTGCTTTGCCTCGTCTTGAGAGGCTTCGAGTTCATGCAATAACATTGTTTTTTTTGCTTGAGACCATGTAGAGCAATCGACGTGAATTTTATAAGTACGTTCTGGTTTATTGTCAGTCCAAATTCCAGCAGTCAACGGTATAATCAATAACTCATCATTATGTATGATTTTATTCCATTGCAATGGAGAATAAAAAATTTTCTTTTCGTTATATTTTTTAATCGCATTATTTTCAATTTTTTTGAAAATTGTCATATAATTATAACCAGAAACTCCAGGAACATTTAAAGACATATTACGATCGTAAGGAAAGTTGACAAAAGCTCGACATATTGGACGAATAGTATTAGCTGCCCGTCTGGATTTTTTATTAAGAACATCATTTAGATCTTGGTTTTTACTATTTGCGTTAACTGATGAGGATGCCTTTTTGCTATTTGGATTGACTAAATCCCCCACATGCTCTCTTTCATCAATCAGAACCAATCCTGAAGGCGATAATCCAGGCGTGTTTTCTAATTTATCTTTGATACTCTGTTTTTTTCCTATCCCCTGATTAATAATTTTCTCTTCTGCGTCTGCATCACAATTTTCAGCATGAGATTGATTTGGATATTTAGAGAAATTTGGACGCAATTTATTTTTTTCGCCCCATGAACGGGGAACCATATCAATACCGCAACCCCAACATTCATAACCTTTACGGTTAACAACATCTAACTTGCATAAATCCTTAGCTTCAACAATTTGTCTTGTCAATTTATCACGAGCAGATTCCATATTATTTCCCTTTCCTATATTTAATAATCGTTGTATTGGATAAATGCTAGAAAAATTTATCGGAGCAACCGTTACTAATTCCGCATTATTTTTCATTTTGTGTAAATAAAGTATCGATTTATGATGACATCAAACTCATATAGGAAATACCTTTTACTAAACCTCCTCAAAGTAATCACTATCAATTTGCTTTACTTCATAAGTCTGCTTTGTTGAAACCCCAACATTGTGATCAATCATTAACTCAGCTAACTGACTACCATTAATTAAAATAATTCTTGACTCTAAATGTTTTACGTAATCAATTGCTTCATTACTAAAATTGGAAGTTGTAATAAACACGCCCTTTCTAGCTTTTACACCCTGTAGTGCACCTGCAAATTTTTGTATTTCAGGTCGGCCGACAGTACCTTCCCACTTTTTAGCCTGTAAATAAATCATGTCAAGTCCAAGCTTATCTTCTCGGATGATCCCATCAATGCCACCATCTTTTGCTATGCGAGTTGCCTCCCCTGCATCACGGCGAGAGCCACCATAACCTAAAGCAAGCATAACGTCCAAGACTAACCGTTCAAAAAATGCAGGTGAACACGTTTTAATTGAACTCAGTAGATCAGTGACAAGTGAGCCTCGAATTTCTTGATAGGATGAATCCATAAGTTCTGTCGGTGTGTTTTCTGATTCAACGTTAATTGGCTTTGTTTGCGTTGGAGTGGCAGACGATGATTGTTTAAATGATACAAATTCTGGTATGTGCATTAACTCTTCATTTGTTAATCGCGTAGGCTTGCTTTGTAAAAACTTTAATCCCAATTCACTTATTTGCCAAATACCTCGTTTAGCGTTATCAATTAATCCTGCTTTTTTCAGATAGGTTTTAGCCCAACCAATTCTATTTTCAATAATCGCTTGATTGCTATTAGGGAGTAATTGATTTGCTTCATCAGGTGTTAAGTTGAATAGCTGAATCAAATGATCATACGTTTGCCTTGTCGTATGCGCTTTTCCATCGGATAACCATTCTAAAAGTGGTAGCATAAGCGTTTGATAATCGGGAATAGCCATTTATTTCTCCTTAATATAATGGATGATATTTTTAAGCTTATAACAACCATCTATATCGGTCCCATTAAATTCAACTTATTCATATCAATAGAGAAAAAAACTCTATAATCTGTTGTATAACGTTACAAAACGTTATGAGTTGAATCGAAAAAACCAAAGTTTGTCGTAATGGTTAGATTAAAACTTATTTAAAAAATTTAATTTGAAAAAATCCCTGCAAACAACGTCATCTTAAAGATCATCTGTTCGTGAAAAAATAAATTGTTTCAAAAACTGTTCAATGCGAATATTGAGCTTAAATAATGATATTGTGATGCCGTCTTGTTTTTCAAAATAGGCTTTCGCCTTTGCTTTATCGACCGTTTCTTTTAAGGCATCGAATCGACCAAAATCATTGAGATTATTCTCATTCACTCTATCGCTCATTAACTTTAAAAGTAGTCTTTTATCTAAACCAAACGCATCAACCACCATATTCACTTGCGCATTTTCAGCGTTATCTTTGTAAATATTGATATAATCTCTAAAAGTGTGACCATCTATTAACCGCGCATCACCACGTTGTAAATCATGTAAAAAAAGTTTAGCGTACTTTTGCTCACTTTGAGAAAGTGAAGCAAATGACTTATGCAGCTCATTTAAGGTGTTTTCAATATTGATTGAATTTTGATTCAGCTCTTTCAAATATTTATCAAATCGACTATTCATATAGTTGGCATCGATTTTACCGGTATCGATTTCCGTTAAATAACCACTGACATCAAAAGGGACATCCCCACCTCTCGCACCAATGCTTTCGCCTTTTGCAACCAACTCTCTGTAACGTAAAATGAGACTCAAGTAAGTTTGTTCGTCTATAGCTAATGTTACCTCATACGGTTTATCCTTTTCAGTAAAGGAGTAGATCGACTGTTTCCAATTAAATCCTTGTATTTTTGCTGCTTCTAAGTGTTGATTAAACGTATTAAATAGTTTTGCAAATTTAGCACAAGCATCAATATCTTCTGGCAGTTTTTCAAAATTATCAATACCTGCGTTAATAAACAGCTCACGCATATCTGCGACAAATTCATTCATAGCTTCAAGGTTGCTTGCCAACTTATCAACAAATAGACCAATCGGCTTATCACCAGAGTAGAGTTTTACCGCATCGTTGATGTGCCGCTCCATGGTATGTGGGTAGCGGTAATAACGAATAATGCCATGAGGTTTATCAGGACCAAACAGGCGATTAGTACGTGAGAACGCTTGAATGATATGTTGATATTTAATCACCTTATCTAAATATAACGTATTGAGCCATTTAGAATCGAAACCGGTAAGCATCTGGTCTACTACAATCAATAAATCTAACTGTTTTGCAGGCTCAGTATGTATATGTTTGTATTGTTTTTTATGAGCAAGACGATCCGCTAAATCTTTTTTGAAAGCAGCATGGCGGGCAAAATCAAAATTCTGACTGTAACGTGCGTTATAATCGGCCATTATTTCTTCTAAACCATCACCTTTAAAGGTTGGGCCTCGATTTTCATCACCACTGTTATCAATATGTGGATCAAATAAGGCGGACACTTTCAGTTCCGGTTTGGCTGCTTTTAATCGTCGATAATAATCAATGGCTTCGGCGATAGTGCTTGTAGCTAAAATAGCATGAAACTTATTGCCTTGACTGAGTATTTCCCATTTATCTAAGATATCACTGATAACCTTTTCTTGATGCGCATCTGATAAATATTGGCTTTTCGGTATATAGTCTTCAATGCCTTTGTGATATTTACCCATAGCATCTTTATAGCCAGCCATAGGCACATCATTCATAAAATAATTAAATTTTTCTTTCTTTACGGGATCGTTTATGGCCTCTATAATGGTGTTAGCTTTAGCTTGCTCAAGCGCTACCTTTTCCCTCAAATCAATATCTCTAAACGTAGAAACTTTATAGGGATCAAAACCCAGTACGTTGCCATCGCGTATACCATCGGCGATACTGTAACGATGTAGTTCGTTACCAAACACATCAGCGGTCGTATTGAGATTAATCTGATTTTCCTCATGAATCGGTGTGCCAGTAAAACCAAAAAAGAGTGCCTTAGGGAAAGTTCTTTTTATTCGCACCAACATGCCTTCTTTATCTTCATTACCGCCACTCATCGTTGATCGATGTGCCTCATCGATAATGAACACTAAGCGATTGGTACGAATTTTTTCAATATCGGCAGAGTTAGTAGCTGTCCCTTCATCGTTAACCGCTTCAAAAATATTACTCATTTTTTGAATAGAAGTAACAATTAAAGTATCGGCTGGATTACTACTTTTTAATTTGGTAATGAGCGTATGGGTATCTTCCGTAGCTTGAACGTCTTCACCATCATTGGCAAAATTGCGGTACTCTGCAAGGGATTGTGTACCGAGTTCAACACGATCCATTAAAAAAATTACTTTATCGGCATCTTTGGATTGAGCAATTAACTGCGCCGATTTAAAACTGGTCATGGTTTTACCTGAGCCAGTAGTATGCCATACATAACCACCGAGGCGATCTGAATTATTTGCAGTATTACTAAGTTGTTGCCAATTGGTTTTGGCAACTTTGTCCGATATTGCATTGGCAGCATAATACTGATAACTACGCATCACTTTAAGGATGCCATCAGTATCGTCAGCAACAGTGTAAAAGCCAATCAATTGGTGTGCCATAGGAATAGACAACAAGGTCGAAGCAATATCTTTCCAATGATTCATCGGCTCATTATTAAAATCAGCCCAGTGAAATTGATAATCAGGGTTAAAATTGCCCTCTATCCCCGGATTGGCAAAGTATTTCGTTTCCTCTGGTTCCATCGCCACAAATACTTGGATAAGCGAAAACAGCCCGCTAAATATCCCCTCTTTGCTGTACTTTTCAATTTGGTTAACAGCTTGGCTAACCGGAATACCACTGCGCTTTAGCTCTACATGAATCACCGGCATTCCATTAATGAGTAACATAACATCACCACGACGGTCATTACGCAAAGGGCTACCACGTTCAAATTTGGGTTGTTGCACAATTTGGTAACGGCTTTGACCGGCGGCAATTTCTTGGCGATCGTAAATTTTTAAGCTGACTTCTTTACCGAAATGCAAGGTATCTAATGGGTTATCTCGCTTGATGGCAATAGTTTTACCGTTGATTAAGCCATTTAGTTTAATCGGTGTTTTAAGCTCTTTGATTTGCTCAATGATTTGCTGCATTTCAGTATTGGTTAAGGGCACATCATTTAAACGATCTTGTTGGCGATTGTTTTCAAACAAAATAGATGCCCAGTTTTTCAGCAATTCCGCTTCAGTTTTGTTTTTAAGTATTTCCGGTTCCCACCCTTTTTGGGTAAGGACATCAATAAAGGCCTGCTCAAATTCGGCTTCAGTACTAAAGGTTATCATTGTTTCTCCTTAAACAAACATTTTGCTCAAGCAGGCTTGCTTGATATTATTGAGTTTGGTGATTTGTTGTTGGTGTTGGGCTATAAGATTATCGAGTTGTTTCAGAAAACACCCAATTTTAACTTGTTCCTCTAAACTTTTAGGAATAAAAAATACATAGTTACTTATTTCCGATAGGGATATATGCTTGATTGTTCCGCCATGGGAAATAGTAGTCATAGTTTCTAAGAATACTCCAGTATTTAATGATTGATAAAGAAATTCATTATTGTGTTTTGCTACTAAACGACCTACTCGCTGTGCTAATATTTGGTGAGTATCTATAACTTTAGCTGTTCTTCCTACTGTACCATCCATTGTGACTAATATATCGCCAATATTAAGAATATATTGGCTTAAAGACGAAATTTTATTGGCAGCTATTCTGTTTCCCGTTTTTCCGTCAACAATAGCTGAGTCGTTTTGAATGTTACCATTTGTAATTACAAGAAAAGTGCCTGAGCTTGAAAAGTCAGCACTATCGAAAGGGAATCCAGTAGTTACAATTGCTTCATTAAACAATTTTGTCTCTTTCCACTCATCACTAAACCCTTTAAAACGAATTTCTGGAATGTTTTTTCCTTGCTTGGGAAACATTTTTTCCAGCATGGCTTTTTTAATATTGCAAAGCTTATCATGCTTTTTTTGGTGTTGGTTGATGAGGGTGTCGAGTTTTTGGAAGTAGTCCCCGATTTGGGTTTGTTCTTTTTTTGTAGGAAGAGTTACGCTCTGGCTTTTTACAATATCTGAATTAAGGTTAACTTGACTACCTGGCTGTCCATATTGTTTCCACTTTTCTTCAAAAGATTTTAGCCATTGATACATGAATTCGAGTTCAAAAAATGGCTTTTTAAATATCAAAAAACCATCATGTACGCCTGTTTCCACATAGTTAATTACTGGTTTTCCAACACTTGCTGCAATACTTAGTAATAAGCTCTTGGTATGTAATACACGAGTTTTTTCTTGACCAAGCTTTGAAATTCGTTGCTCTAGATAGCTAATACGACCATCTTGCTCAGTCACATCTCTAATACGTAACCAACCAACACTTGAATTACTATCGAACCATTTAGGATCTTCAATAGGACGAGGACTTGCTCCACGCAAAATCTCAGCTAACTCACCTAATTTTTTTTCTTCCCACTTCCCACTAAAAACCTCAAACCGAATTTCAGGTACTTTTTTATCCACACTCATCTTATTTACCCTTTAACAAGCTAGCGAGTTCATCAAGGCCCTGCATATCAAACTCATTACCAGTGAGTTCACCTATCATCTGTGCCAACTCTTGCTCGGTGGTTTTAATTTCATTAGCTATTTGCGAATAGGTCACGGCATATTTATCGGCAAGTGCTTGTACTTGAGTAGTGAGTTGGTTAATTATTACGTTTGGCATTGTGGCAAGTTCACTGCATAATGGGGTAATCCATTTAAGGCATAGTAGATTGTTCACCTGTTCATCAGTTAAACTTTCAAGAGTCGTTTTGGTTGTTAGATGCAACTCAATAGCGGCGTCTTTAACCGTTTTCTTTAATGTTTTTTCTTCGTCAATCAACCGACTAGCTTGAATTATTTTGTGCTCATAGCTTTCTTCAACAAACTTGATTTTGCTCTCTTTTTGCTCTTTTAAGAAGTTTTTGGCGGCCTTACTAACTTCGGTGTTGGCAAAACCATCTTGGCTCTCTTTAATGGTATCTTGTTCTTTTTCTTCTTCGGTGAGCGATTCTAGAATCTCTTCCAGCAAACTCGCAATTTCAGCTAAGCGAGTTTCCTTTTCAGCTAATGCTTGTAAAGCATCGTTCAAATAAGTCTTTTGCACTAAATCAAACGGTAAAATATGACCTTTCCAGCCGTCTTGTACGTCAGTGTCTTGACCGTTTTTTTTCTTGATCACCATATTGGGATCAACTTGTTTAGTGGCGGAAAACCCCTCTGTTTGCATCATTTCTAAATCAGCGCTGATGATTTGCCATTGATCACTTAAAAACTGATAAGCTTGATATTTGTCGATTAGATTATTTGACGCTAAACGGTTAAATAATTCAGCACTTAACGCCGATTCACACTGATTACGTTTAACACTCTGCCAATTTTCAATTAATTGCGTTTGTAAGTATGTATCAAAACCGTTAAAGGCTTGATTATAGGCATCAATAAATGCCAACACTTGTGGATGCTGCACAATAGTGACATTGACGTCTTTTTTATCGATAGCTAGCTCACTATAAGCCGCTGATTTAGCAGCAAACAGTTTGTTACGCAGCGCTGGAAAAGTTTGCCAATAGTGCTGTAATTCAGCAATTTCACTGTTAGGTATACCGCCCAGCATAGTGGCATGTAAATCCCAGTTTGGTGTCGCTTCTGAAGAGTCCACATAGCGAGGAATATTAAGGTTAAAGTCGTTAGCACGTATAGTATCCTTGCTAACAAGTTGTGAGAACTTATCGATACTTTCACGATTAATCACCGCATCTGTAATACGTTTGATATCACTAATTTGCAGTTTGTTATTTTTTCCTTCTTTAATAAAATGTTTCGAGGCATCAATTACCAATACGTCAGTATTTTGACGTTTTTGTTTAAGTACTAAAATTACCGTCGGAATACCGGTACCAAAAAAGATATTTGCCGGCAAACCGATGATCGTATCAATATGATTCTGTTCAATAAGTTGCTTACGAATCTCGCCCTCTTCACCCCCTCTAAATAAAACACCATGAGGAAGAACAATTGTCATAATGCCATCGGGTTTTAAATGGTATAGATCATGCAACAAAAACGCAAAATCGGCTTTGGTTTTGGGGGCGAGCCCAAAACGAGAATAACGAGGATCGCTCTCTTTAAAACTTGGATCCCAGCTTTGGGAGTAAGGTGGATTTGATACTACTGCATCAACATGCAAAGGGTCATATGAACCTTGTGGGTCACTGTCGTCAACATAAGGCCAATCTTCTTCCAATGTGTCGGCATTACGGGTTTTAATGTTGCTGGCTTTAATACCCCGCATAATTAAGTTCATACGAGTAAGATTATAAGTGTTCGCTTTTAATTCTTGAGCATAATAGGTAATACTGTCTTTATTTTTGCCGTATTTCTGGAACGCCTCACCGATATTAATTAACAGAGAACCTGACCCCGATGTTGGGTCGTAAATTTTAATAGTATTTTTATGTTTTAATTCATGAGCGATGATGTTTGACATCAGTACTGAAACTTCATGCGGTGTATAAAATTCTCCAGCTTTTTTACCCGCATTCGCCGCAAATTTTTCAATCAAATATTCGTAAATGTAACCCAATACATCGTATCCTTGATTAGCATTCATTGGAATACTTTTGATTAATTGAAGTAAATCACTGATAGCTTTGGTACGTTTACCTGCACTTTCACCGAGCTTACTTAAACCGGTTTCTAAAGTGGTAAAAATTCCCTCAAAGAGCTTTTTATAGGTTGGTGAAATTAAACGGCTAAATGCTGATAGTGCATCACGTACATTAGATTCATCGAATGGATATTTGGGATCTATCCAAGTGGAAAATAAATTATCATAGGCAATAAAGTAACCTAAGTTATCTTGCACGAACTTTACCGTGTCTGTATCTGTTTCAGTAAGCAATTTGATATCGTCTGGTGTCATGCCTTCTTTGGAAACAAATTGTACTAACTGATCACTTAAATATTTATAGAAAATAAAACCAAGAATGTAATCTTTATATTCATTCGCCTCGATTTTCGAACGCATTTGGTTGGCAGATTCCCAAATCTTAGCGGCCAATTGTTGTTTATTCATTTTTATCCTGTTTAGTGATGTTATCGAAATCAGATAAAATCTAACAATTATCTTTACAATATAAATTTTGATAATTTTTATCAAAATGAACTAATTTTTTTAATTGAATCGTTTAGGCGCCATAATGCCAATCCGCAATTTTTTAACTTGCTAGCCGAGCTAGTTCATGATTTTGACGAACAACCTAATTGACTTATTTTGAGTATAATAATACAGGCGAATACCGCAAAAATCCATAAACGCCATTATTAGCCATATACCATAAATAAGTTATTCTATATGTTGCTATTATCGTTTTTGTTTCAATTGCTGCTTAAGTTTATTGATACTTTTTATTTTATCTATAATAATTTAACTGATATGACTGCTAATTAGAACTAGTGGATTAATCTTATTTTAGTTTATTTTTTAAAGTGAATTTCCAAGCATCATAATTGTCATTGGTAATACAACGGAAATGCTTAAAAAAGATAGATAATATATTTATTTAGCGGAATTTCAGACACAAAAAAACCAGCTTTCGCTGGTGTTCCTTTTTCGTAATTGGTGCCCGGACGCGGAATCGAACCACGGACACGGGGATTTTCAATCCCCTGCTCTACCGACTGAGCTATCCGGGCAACAATGGAGGTGTATTAAACACGATTCCCGATTATCAGTCAATCCCTTTTGTAAGATATTTTGAAAAATATATGTCGTTTGGTTGAAATTTAACTAGTTATTACTATATTAGTAACTTATTATGACATAATATCACTCTATACTTAGAGGAATTTTATATGCGAGTCTTTGGATTTATTGTTTTTTTTATTTATGCTTATTTGGAACTCAGCTTCTTTATAAAAGTTGCTGATTCAATAGGTGTTTTTCTTGCTTTAATTGGCATTATTGCCACTTCGATTATTGGGTTTTCTTTAATTAAAAAGCAGGGTTTAAATAACCTAAGTATTATGCAACAAAAAATCGCTAATAATCAAAGCCCTAAAGATGAAATTATTAAGAGTGTGTCCTTACTCTTTGCGGGTTTTTTATTGCTAATTCCTGGTTTTTTAACCGATATGCTTGGCGGGATTTTGTTAATTCCACGCGTTCAAGATTATATTGTTCGCTTTATTGTTAAAAAATTCCCTTTCAAAGTTCGATCATTTTCTTCTAGCAACAATGCGCAACTTAATGATGTAATTGAGGGTGAATTTGAGCGTAAAGATGACTAATAATTAATCAATTAAAAAATTTTTTAATGTTATTCTCTTGAAGAATTTAAAACAACCCCCATTTAATGTTCACTATATTATATAGATCATAATTTTATGATTTATTGTTAATAATTATTTAATTTATATTAGTGCTAGGAGATAACTAATGAAAATTCGTCCATTGCATGATCGTGTGATCATTAAACGCAAAGAAGTAGAGTCAAAATCAGCTGGCGGTATTGTTTTAACAGGCTCAGCTGCGGGTAAATCAACACGTGGTGAAGTTTTAGCTGTTGGTAATGGTCGCATTTTAGAAAATGGTCAAGTTCAACCACTAGATGTAAAAGTTGGTGATATCGTTATTTTCAATGAAGGATATGGCGTTAAAACAGAAAAAATTGATAACGAAGAAGTGCTTATCTTATCTGAAAGCGATATTTTAGCCATTGTTCAAGCGTAATTGGCAAATAATTTAATTTATAGACAGAATTTAGGAGAAATACAAAATGGCAGCTAAAGATGTAAAATTTGGTAATGACGCTCGCGTTAAAATGCTTAAAGGCGTCAATGTATTAGCTGATGCAGTTAAAGTAACTTTAGGTCCAAAAGGACGTAACGTAGTATTAGATAAATCATTCGGTGCACCAACTATTACTAAAGATGGTGTGTCAGTTGCTCGTGAAATCGAATTAGAAGATAAATTCGAAAACATGGGTGCACAAATGGTTAAAGAAGTGGCTTCAAAAGCAAACGATGCCGCTGGTGACGGTACAACTACCGCAACAGTACTTGCTCAAGCTATTGTTAATGAAGGTTTAAAAGCGGTTGCTGCGGGTATGAATCCAATGGATTTAAAACGTGGTATCGATAAAGCAGTTGTTGCAGCAGTTGAAGAGCTTAAAAAATTATCTTCACCATGTGCTGATTCTAAAGCGATTGCTCAAGTAGGTACAATCTCTGCTAACTCAGATGAAACTGTTGGTACTTTAATTGCTCAAGCAATGGAAAAAGTGGGTAAAGAAGGTGTTATCACTGTTGAAGATGGTACTGGTTTACAAGACGAGCTTGATGTTGTTGAAGGTATGCAATTTGATCGTGGTTATTTATCACCATATTTCATCAATAAACCAGAAACAGCTACTGTTGAATTAGATAGCCCATATATTTTATTAGCGGATAAAAAAATCTCTAACATCCGTGAATTATTACCAGTATTAGAAGCAGTTGCTAAAGCAGGTAAATCACTACTAATCATTGCTGAAGATGTTGAAGGCGAAGCATTAGCAACTTTAGTTGTGAATACTATGCGTGGTATTGTTAAAGTTGCCGCAGTTAAAGCACCTGGCTTTGGTGATCGTCGTAAAGCTATGTTACAAGACATCGCTATTTTAACAGCCGGTACTGTAATTTCAGAAGAAATCGGTTTAGAGCTTGAAAAAGCTACTTTAGAAGACCTAGGTCAAGCTAAACGTGTTGTTATCAATAAAGACAATACCACTATCATTGATGGTGTTGGTGAAGAGTCTTTAATCAGTGCTCGTGTTGAACAAATTCGTAAACAAATCGAAGAATCAACTTCTGATTACGATAAAGAAAAACTTCAAGAACGTGTAGCTAAATTAGCTGGTGGTGTTGCAGTAATTAAAGTTGGTGCAGCAACTGAAGTTGAAATGAAAGAGAAAAAAGCACGTGTTGAAGATGCATTACATGCAACTCGTGCAGCAGTTGAAGAAGGTGTGGTTGCCGGTGGTGGTGTTGCGTTAGTTCGTGCTGCATCTGCAATTTTAGACCTTAAAGGTGCAAACGAAGATCAAAACGTTGGTATTAAAGTTGCCCTTCGTGCAATGGAAGCGCCATTACGTCAAATCGTGACTAACTGTGGTGAAGAAGCATCTGTTGTTGTTAACGCAGTTAAAGGTGGTAAAGGTAACTATGGTTACAATGCTTCAACTGAAGAGTACGGCGATATGATCGCAATGGGTATCTTAGATCCAACTAAAGTAACTCGTAGCGCATTACAATATGCTGCATCTGTTGCTGGTCTTATGATCACAACTGAATGTATGGTTACTGATCTACCTAAAGATGATAAAGCTGATTTAGGTGCTGCTGCAGGTATGGGCGGCATGGGTGGAATGGGCGGAATGATGTAATTCTGCTGTTTCTCCTAATAAAAACCACTCCGTTATGTGAGTGGTTTTTTTATACCTAGCGGTTGATTATATAAAATATTCAAAATTAACTTGTTAAGTGCTGGTAAAGTGTTATTGAACCAATGATGATAAGAACTATACCGCCAATAAATGATGCTTTTTTCCCAATTAAACAACCAATTTTTTTACCTAGCAATAACCCAAGGGTAACCATAATACAAGTCGCTAACCCGATCATTGTTGATGCGAAGTAGATATTGACACTAGCGAGGGCTAATCCAACACCAATTGCAAAAGCATCAATACTAGTTGAAATAGCCGTAAGGACTAATATTAGAAATGATTTTGAGGAGAGGGGTTTTTGGTCGTCATTTTCATCGTTTTCTTCTTTAAAACTATGATAAATCATATTAAGACCTAACAAAAGCATGACGGCAAAAATGATCCAATGATCCCAGTTTTCAATATATTGAAGTGCAATATAGCCAATAAACCAGCCTAGTATAGGGGTAATAGCTTCGATAAAGCCAAATAAAACGCCTACTTTTAATGCACCGAAAAAGGGTGTTGATTTAAGCGAAACGCCACGACAAACCGCTACCGCAAATGCATCAGTCGACATGGCTAATGCTAATAATAAAATAGCCCAAAAACTCATGATATTTACTCTTGCTTCTAATGATTTTTATTTTAATTTTTATAATTTATTTTTTTGATATTAAAAATAGATAATTAGCTATCTTTTTATCGCCTTTGTTTTTATAAAATTCTGCTGTTTTTATTACATTATTTCGGCGGTTTGAATCATATTCAAAAAGTTGTTTGAACATAAGATCTGCCGTTTTTGTATCTCCATTTTGAATCGCACAATAACCATATTGCTCGTAGGTATCGGCTTTCCAGCGGTGTCGATCAAATTCTAGGCTTTTGCTAAATTGTTCTTTGGCTTCTTGATAACGATTCCTGCCACATAAAAAGGAGCCATAATGGACATGAAATAAGCCATTACCAGGTTGCATTAATGTAATACGTTTGTAGATCATTTCTGCTTCATTATATTCACCAACATGCTGATCAAACATTGCCATTGCCAGCATCACTTGTGGATTATTGGGTGAATACTGAGCGGATAATTTTAGATTATAATGTGCAGCTTTAACATTATCCTCGGATTCATTGGCTTTAGCTAAGTAGCCTAACCCCAATCGCATTCTAGCGAGTGCCGCTGCTTCAGGATCAAATTCTTCACGAGCATTTGTTTGACAGCCAGCTAGTATTAACATACTAATTAATGCAATTAATACGCCTTTCATCCACAACTCCTTTTTATTGTTGAATAAGGTTTTGTTTCTTATACAGTGTGCGTTTAGTACGATCAACCACTTCTCCAGCAAGTTGCCCGCAAGCCGCATCAATATCATCACCGCGTGTTTTACGAACAATAACCGTAAATCCATAACCCATTAATGTTTTCATAAAGCGATCAATTCGGGTATTTGAACAACGAGAATAAGGTGCTCCAGGGAATGGATTCCATGGAATTAAATTGATCTTACTAGGCACATTTTTTAAGAATTTTGCCAGTTCATGCGCATGTTCAACACTATCATTGATTTGATTGAGTAAAACATATTCAATTGTCACCTTACCGTGATTAGCATTTGATGTTGATAGATAACGTAAAATTGAATCACGTAGCATTGCCATATTATATTTTTGGTTGATTGGCATTATTTCACTTCGGATTTCATCATTTGGTGCATGAAGTGAAATAGCTAAAGCAACATCAATCATTCCTGCCAATTTATCTAATGCCGGTACTACGCCAGAGGTTGAAAGTGTGACACGTCTTTTTGATAAACCATAACCAAAATCATCTAACATGATTTCCATTGCTGGTGCAACGTTAGATAAATTAAGTAAAGGTTCACCCATACCCATCATAACAACATTCGTGATAGGCCGATCGGCTAATTTACCTGTGACACCAATCGCATTTGATGCTCGCCAAACCTGGCCAATAATTTCAGAAACAGTTAAATTGCGATTAAAACCTTGCTGAGCAGTTGAACAGAATTTACATTCAAGCGCACAGCCCACTTGTGATGATACGCACAAAGTTGCTCGATCACGTTCAGGGATATAAACCGATTCAATCATCTGATTATTACCCACATCTAACGCCCATTTAATGGTACCATCCGATGATCGCTGTTCAAGAGCAATTTTAGGTGCTTTAATTTCAGCTAATTTTTTTAGTTGTTCACGGAGCTTTTTGTTGATGTCGGTCATCAGATCAAAATCATCTATCCCAAAATGATAGATCCATTTCATCACTTGATCAGCTCTAAATGGTTTTTCCCCTAAGGAAATAAAAAACTCTCTTAACTGTTGTCTAGTGAAGTTAAGCAAGTTAATTTTTTCATTGGTTGGGTTTGTGGTGTTTTGATTGGTTGTCACATCTGAACAATCGCCAGACGATTTTTGTGTAGCTGGTGTTAACATATTGCCTCGTTTTTACACATTATGGCTATTTCAATTTTTAGGGAAAGGATTATACTGTTTTTCACCTTATCTGGCTAATATAATATTAATTACAATTTGAATGATGAAAAAAATAATAAAAACAATTGCCAATTTTACTCAAACTTTAACTCTACTTTTATGTTCAACATTTGCTATGGCACAATCAATTCCATTAAATAAACTTACAGGCCAATTTGATGAGAAAAAAGACAGCGATTTTATTGCTCTGGATTCAACAATATTACCAGTAAATAAAAAAGGCATGTATCTTCAAAAAGAGCCCACTCAGCAGCTAATTAAAGCTTATAACGATTTTAAAAAATCTTATCCAGATATTCCATTTATAGTTGTGAGTGCAACACGTAATTACACGTATCAAAATGGCATTTGGCAACGTAAATGGGACGCCTTATTGCCTAAGTTAAAAGTGCCACAAAAAATTGCTGAAGAAATTTTAAAATTATCTTCAATGCCTGGCACATCAAGGCATCATTGGGGAACAGATATTGATATTACCAGCGTGTCATCTGAATATTTTAAAAATGATAAAAAGGGTATTATTTTGTATCAATGGCTTCGTGAAAACTTACCAAAATATGGTTTTTGCCAGCCATTTAATGAAGGAAGAAAGGGTGGATATTTACCAGAAGAGTGGCACTGGTCTTATAAACCAATTGCAAAGCAATATATAGCTGAATATAAGGCGATACTTGAAACTGATCCACAAACAATTATGAAAAATTTGAATTTTACTGGTTATGATAAAATTACACTTGAAAGCCTTGTGAAAGAGTATGTTTTAACTGTTAATTCAGAATGTTATTAGTGCTTTCGCCAATAAGGTAGTTTTATTGTTACCACTAAACCACCGCCATCTCGATTATTAGCTTGAATAGTACCGTTATGCATAATAACGGTCTTTCTTGCAATCGCCAAGCCTAGTCCATAGCCTTTACCTAATTGTGCTGATTGAATACGGACAAAAGGTTCAAAAATGCTTGATAATTTACTTGAATCTACACCAGGACCGCGATCTTTAACCTCTATTTGTAAATATTTTCCAGCTTCTTTTAACGATACTTCAACAGTCTGACCGGCTTTAGAGAAGCGGATAGCATTACGAATAATATTTTCAATCGCTCGTCGTATTTGTTCTGAATTACCTTTAACAATAGAATGTGAAATCGATGATATGCTAAATACTACTTCAATAGATTGATGATTTGCTTCATAGTTAGCATCATTAACAACAACACCAATTAACTCTTTTAAGTCAAAATATTCATCGGTTCGATTATTCATTTCTGCGCGTGAATAATTCAAAATTTCACCTATTAATTGATCTAGGCGTTCTGACTCTAACTCAATCCTAGCTAATGAAGTATCTATGTTTTGTTTATTTTGCTGTGCAAGGCCGATGGCAAGCTGCAAACGGGCCAGTGGTGTTCTAAGTTCGTGTGAAACATCATGAAGTAATGCTTGGCGATCAGAAATTAAGATATTGAGCTGTTCAACCATCATGTCAAAATCTTTACCTAATTCGCTAAGCTCATCACGACGAGGTTTTAATTTTTTGAATAGGCGGACAGAAAGATCGCCTTGAGAAACTCTAAAAAAACCTTGCCTTAATAACTTCATTGGTCTGGTTAAGTTCCATGCTAAAAAAAGGCTGAATACTAACCCAACACATATCCCCATTAATACAATGGGAGTTGGCATATTGAATAAAGTTTTCCTATTATTGCTATGATCTGTTTTATCGTCTTTAAATGATACCGAGTAAAGTGTTCCGTCTGGTGCAACCGCCATCCTTTGATATAAATAACTGGTTGATTCTAATTCATCTGTGATGATATTGACTTGATCATTTTGAGGAGAGACCAATTTTATCGACAATAAAACTCGCTCACGTTCGGGGAGATGTGCGATAAAATTGAGAGTCTCATCTTCACCAGCAACATGTAGTAATTGTGCAATCATATCCACTTTAGTTGGCATATGATTTAAGAATCGTTGATTTTTATTCTCTATATAATAAGAGAAAGCAATCCAAGTTAATTGGAAAGTAAGATAAAAGATTATCCAAAAGATAATCAGAATTTTCCAAAATAATCGACGATTCATGTCAAACCTACATTAACGAATACGGTAACCAACGGCTCTTATCGTTTCAATGGTTACATCATTTTGTGCGACTTGATGTAATTTTTGGCGAATATTACTGATATGGACATCTACACTACGGTCATAAAGCTCTCGTGCACGACCAAGCCCAATTTCAGATAATTCTTCTTTAGTTACCACTCGCTCACTATGTTTCACAAGTAAAACTAATAAGTTAAATTCGGTAGACGTTAAATCAATAGGTTGACCATTCCAAGTGCATAATCGCTGAGGAATATCTAAGGTTAAACCATTAAAGTGATATTTTTTATCATCGACTAATTCAACCGAACGTTCATCAAAACGACGTAAAACCGCTCGTAATCTAGCTAATAATTCACGTGGATAACATGGTTTTGGAATGTAATCATCAGCACCTAATTCTAACCCTAACACGCGATCAATATTATCACCTTTAGCCGTTAGCATAATTACTGGCATATTACATTGTTGACGAATGCTTTTAAGGACATCAATTCCATTAATATCAGGTAACATTACATCTAAAATTGCTACACGGTATTTACCTGAAAGCGCTTCATCAATACCATCTTTACCCAAATAAACACTTTTAATATTAAAACCTTCATTGGTTAAATATTCGCTAAGCATTTGTGATAATTCTACATCATCATCAATTAATAAAATATTTATCATACGTCGCCATTATTATTTAATTTTAGATAGTTACATTATTGCAATAATAAAAAAAAAGTCAGGTGGATTTACTAAAATATTACATATTTTGAACTATTCCTGATTAATTTATTTACTATGCAACTAAGTATAGAAATTTAGATTTACTCTATTTTCATAGTATATATTTCAATCAAAAAACGATTGAATAAGGAACTGTTAGTAGTGATGTAATTTATTAATAAAAGCTATGTTTCATTAATATTTTTTAACTAACTTGTTATGTAATATGTGAGCAGTACATTCAGTTTTCAAGTTAAATAGAATAAAATAGTCACATTATTTATGAATTGAACGTTTCACTATTTATTGTTAGCTATATGGAGATAATAAATGAAACTAACTTGGCAACAATTAATTAAATTGGTGAAACACGAAGTTTTACCGGCTCTTGGTTGTACAGAGCCTATCTCGCTTGCTTTGGCTGCTGCAGTTGCAGCTAAATATATTGATAAAAATAATATTAATCGTATTGAGGCTTTTGTTTCGCCAAATTTAATGAAAAACGGCATGGGCGTTACTGTTCCAGGTACCGGTATGGTTGGATTACCTATTGCCGCAGCAATTGGGGCAATAGGTGGCGATGCTCAAGCTGGCCTTGAAGTATTAAAAAATATTAAACCAAAACAAATTAATCAGGCTAAAACGTTAATTAGTGAACATAAAGTTAATGTACAAATTGCTGATAATAATACTGCTATTTATTCTGAAGCCAATATTTATACGAATACCGATCATGTTAGGGTATGCATCGAAAACTCACATACTAACGTAATTTTGATCGAAAAAAATGGTGAAACTATTTTCAAAGCAGATAAAAGAATACAAGGTGAATCTAAACAAGAGTCGATCATAAACCATATGTCAGTCAAACAGATATATGAGTTTGCAATGCAAGCTAATTTTGATGATATCGAATTTATTTTACATTCCGCAGAATTAAACAATGCTTTATCACAAGAAGGATTAAGACGAGAATATGGTTTAAGTATTGCTGCAACATTGTATGAACAAACAAAAACAGGATTGTTAGCAGATGACTTGCTGTCCAAAGTGATGATTCGCACCGCAGCAGCATCCGATGCACGAATGGGTGGTGCGACTTTACCTGCAATGAGTAACTCCGGATCGGGTAATCAGGGGATAACAGCAACGATGCCGGTAGTTGTTGTCGCCGATTATTTAAATGCGACGCCAGAGCAATTAGCTAGAGCATTAATTTTATCTCATACTATTGCGATCTATATACATAGCAAATTCCCACCTTTATCAGCACTTTGTGCAGCATCAACGGCTGCAATGGGAGCTGCTGCTGGTATGGCATGGTTGCTTGGAAAAGAGCAATATGAGCCAGTAGATATGGCAATATGCAATATGGTTGGTGATTTGTCAGGAATAATATGTGATGGTGCATCAAATAGTTGTGCAATGAAAGTGTCAACATCGGTTTCATCTGGATTTAAAGCTGTATTGATGGCTTTAAATCGGATTCGAGTAACCGGTAATGAAGGTATTGTTTGTGATAGTGTTGAAACGACCATTAATAATCTAGGGGCGATTGCAAGTAATAGTATGAAAGCATTGGATACTCAGATCATTGATATTATGTCGCATAAAGTCTAATGTTATCCCTGATGGTAAAAGAATAGACTTTAAGCGCTTTTAATATAACCAATTAGCATTATTTTTAAAAAATATACTGGACAATATTATTTTTTATGCGTAATATTTCGTCCTACTTCATATGGTGGCTATAGCTCAGTTGGTAGAGCCCTGGATTGTGATTCCAGTTGTCGTGGGTTCGAATCCCATTAGCCACCCCATTTATGCAAAGTATGAAACATCTAACGGCGAGTAGCGCAGCTTGGTAGCGCAACTGGTTTGGGACCAGTGGGTCGGAGGTTCGAATCCTCTCTCGCCGACCAATTTTATATAAAAAAGCCTGCTCATTGAGTAGGCTTTTTTATTATCCGCTTTATCGCTTGTATTCTCAGCAATAGCATATAAACAGTTGCTTTATAGTGTTTATTTAACACATTATCTGCTGCTATTTTACCCCACTGTCAACCCTAATTAATATTCATTTAATTGATTTTATTGTATTTCTCATAAAATTTGTGATCTCCCTTACACTTTTGGTACTTAAAATTGACAACATGTATTTTTTTATCTATTTTTTGAACTATATTATGTGATTTAAGATATATCTGTGAATTAAAAAAGCCCAGTAATGGAGAGTGATCTTTGGAATACCGAGATATTGCGTCTAAAACCGATGTAGAAGAACAAATAAGAGCAAATCCTAAAATTATTACGGAAAAATCGACTGAGCGAGGACTTGCCGAATTTTTTAAGGTAAGCCGAACAACCGTCAGGAAAGCCTTGCATGATTTAGCTATGGAAAGTTATATGTTTCAAGCAGATAACTATAGCCCGGAACACAATGTTTTTGAAATCAATATGCTAAAAATGTCTTCGTTTAGTGAAGAGATCCAAAAAGAAGAAAATGTTCAAATTGAAATAAAAGTATTGTCCAATCAAATTATAAAGATGCCTGCACAATTGCGTACCTTTTTCGGATCTAACCAGCAACTAATTAGAATTATCAGACAACGTCTCTTGGGGAAAATACCGCTTTCTTATGAAATCAATTATCTCCCTTCAGAAAAATTTACCGATTTAGAAAAACAGGACTTAAATAACATTTCGCTCTATGAATACCTTAAAGAGCATTATCATTTTACACCAAGCCATGGACGGGAAGAGATCACCTACGAAGCGGCGACCGAAGATAAAGCAGAGTATTTAGCTATTGCCGAAGGAACACCTATCTATAAAGTATCAAGTTATAGTTACGATAATAATTTTCAACCATTTGAATATACTGAACAATATTTGATTGGTAACCGATTTCGGTATCACTTATCGGCCAAAAATATCTTCAATTATGAGGAAAAACATAAATGAAGCTATTTGAAAAAATTGCCGCTCAATTACTCGAGCAGATAAATACCGGACGATATGGCGTTGGTGCTGAGTTACCACCCGAAGGGCAATTGCAAAAAGATTATAATGTAAGTCGAACAACTGTCCGTAAAGCAATAGATCGATTAGTTGATCAAAATATGGTGGTTAGGAAAAAAGGAGTTGGTCTGTTTGTTGCGCCAACGCTCTCGACCCAAAATATTTTAGAGATGACAGGTATCATAAAACCATACATCTACCCCAATCACAAAAAAGTAATCAAAGAAGCTTACTTAAGACAAGCAGGTGCATATTACAGTCAATTACTAAAAATAAAACCGGCTGAACTGATCTATTACATTAGCTTCCTTGAAGTGGCAAAAAACAGTATTACGAAAGAGATTTTTGTCCTGCCATTAAATAACTTTCCCGATTTTCAAATTTCAATTATCAAAGTGTTATCTGCGCTCGAAATCATCAATTCAGGCAAGAAAAAAGTCGATAAATTAGAACAAGATTTGCAACTGATTGTGGCCAACTCCGAGCTCGCTAAACAACTTCGAATCCAGATTAACGACCCATTATTTAAAATTTCTAATCACTATTTTGATACTAATAGCGAACCGATTGCTCTCGAGTATAAGTTTGCTAGTAATACCAAATATGTGGTCGATTTCACTTAGGAGGTACACCAATGATTAAATTGTTACGCGTTGATCATCGCTTATTGCATGGTCAAGTTGTTGTTTCATGGTTCGAAAGTATGGATGCAAACACGATTTTAGTTGCTAATGATGTTGTAGCCAACGACGAACTACGTAAATCTGCGATTCGTTTGGCTAAGCCAGAGCATGCAAAATTAGTGATGAAATCAATTGATGACAGTATTGAGGCGATAAACTCAGGCGCAACTGATAAATATCAAATGCTGATAGTCGTTGAATCAGTAGCAGATGCTGAAAAATTAATCCGTGGCACGCAAGGCAAAATAACCAGCCTTAATTTAGGTGGTACTAAACCACGTGAAGGCACAAAAAACTACTCTAAAACCATCAATTTAACCGATCTTGAAGCAGATTTACTGACCAAATTGCAACAAGACGGTATTGATATCTACATTCAGCAAATTCCAAGTGAATCAAAGCAGAAATTTGAGAAATAGTTGAGAGGTACAAAATGAGTATCGAATTAACCGCATTACTGCTAGCTTTGATTGCGATGTTAGCAAATGGTGAATACTTTTTAGGTTCATCAATGTTATCCAGACCGTTAGTGACTTGTACCTTAGCGGGTTTAGTCATGGGTGATATCACACAAGGCATTATAATTGGGGCAACGTTAGAATTAGCGTTTGTCGGATCGTTTTCAATCGGTGCATCCATTCCACCGGAAATAATTTCCGGCAGTGTTTTAGGTACCGCTTTTGCCATTGGCGCAGGGAAAAGCACCGAAATCGCCTTAGCACTGGGCATTCCAATTGCATCACTGGTTTTATTAGTCAAAAATTTATGTTTTCTTTTTATTCTTCCTTACTTTGTTCACAAAGCCGATAAATACGCCAGCGAAGGTAACGGCAAAGGTATGGATCGAATGAACATATTCGGTGGTTTCTTTTCAATCAATCTGCCAATTGGTTTAGTGGTTGGATTCTCCTACTTATTCGGTAGTTCAGCGGTCAATGGCTTATTAGAAATGATTCCTCGCTTTATTATCGATGGTTTAGGTATTGCCACCGGCTTATTACCGGCGTTCGGGTTTGCTATGTTAATGAAAATTATGATTAAAAAAACCAATGTCACCTTTTTTGTTCTTGGCTTTGCTTTAGCCGTTTATATGAAAGTGCCTGTTACTGGCGTGGCCATTTTTGGTGCCTGCCTAGCACTTATTTTGACCGGTTACTCCTCATTTAATGGAAAAAAAGGCGTAACAGAGCAAGACAGTCAGAAGCTAACAACTGGCAACGTTTTAGGTGCACAGGAGATCGATTATGAAAACGAAGAATTCTAAATTAATAACCAATAAAGAATTAACCCGAACTTTTTGGCGCTCTTTCACCGCTGAATGGTCATGGAATTATGAACGGCAAATGAACTTAGGCTATGCCTATGCCATGCGCCCGGCTTTAGATAAAATTTATAGTGATAATCAAGTTGACCTTACCGATGCTTATCAACGCCACTTAGAATTTTATAATGTTACCCCTTGGCTAATTACCTTCCCTCTAGGCATCTGTATTGCCATGGAAGAACAAAATGCCACCGATAGTGAGTTTGATAAAAGTTCGATTAATGATGTCAAAATTGCGTTAATGGGACCGTTAAGTGGTTTAGGTGACTCTTTTTTCTGGGGGACATTACGTGTTATTGCCACCGGCATTGGCACCTCTTTAGCGCTGGAAGGCAATATTTTAGGTCCATTGTTATTCCTGCTTATCTTTAATGTGCCGGCGATTTTAGCACGATATTTTGGCTTATTAATTGGCTATAACATTGGTGCTTCCTTTATTGAAAAAGTGCAAAAAACCGGCTTAATGGATAAATTGTCCTATGGCGCTTCAGTACTCGGGCTCTGTGTGGTCGGGGCAATGGTTGCCACCATGGTGACACTCAATATGCCATTGAAAATAGGTACCGGTGATGATTCGGCATCCTTACAAGATATTTTTGACGGCATTGTGCCACAGATCCTACCGTTACTCTTTACGCTATTTATGTTTGTATTGGTGAGAAAAGGCGTTAAAGCACATTGGATCCTTCTACTTATCGCCGCCATTGGTATTTTCGGTGCCTGGACTGGGTTATTAGGAAGTTGAGGAATTAACAATGAAAAGTATTGCTGATTATGTCGCATTAGAGCCGAAATATTATCAAGCTGTTTTAGATAATTATCAGACGTTATTTGCCGATCATATCGATTTAAGTCAAATAAGACAGCTTAATGCCATTGTCATTTTCGCCACTGGCTCCAGTGCTAATGCTGCTTATGGTGCAAGACCAATAATGAGCGAACTGTTGAAGATTCCTGTCTATATTGAAGATCCTTCAATGGCGGCCAATTACCTGCACTATAACGATCCAAATACACTCTATTTTGCCATTTCACAAGGTGGAGAGAGTTATTCAACCATTCATTTAGTTAAGGAATTTATTCACCATAACAAGACGATATATAGCCTGACCAGCAATCCACAAAGTCCTTTGTATCAAGTTAGCAATCACGTTTTATCTATGGGGATGCCGATTGAAGAAATGCCTTATGTCAGTGCCGGTTATAGTATCACTATTTTAGATTTGATCTTAATTAGCCTCATTATTGGGCAAAAAACCGAAACCATTAATCAAGCCAAATTTGATGACTATATGAATCAGATTAAAACGATTACCCAATTATTACCACAAGTCATTGAGCGTTCACAAGCTTGGGTTAATCGCCTTGAAGATCAATATACTCTAGCTCAACGGGTAATATTGATCGGTTACGGTGCTACTTACGGGGTTGCAAGGGAAGGAGAAACTAAATTTACCGAAACCGTACGCAACACTGCGTTGGGTAAAGAGCTCGAAGAGTATATGCATGGCCCTTATCTGGGTTTGCATAGCGATGATCAAATCATTTTTATTGAACCGCAAGGAAGACTGGCGCAAAGAGCCGATTCCTTAAAACAATTCTTAAATCAGTATGTGAAAAATGTTGTAACAATTTATGCACATCAACAAGGCAACCGAACACAAAATGACTTATGTCTAGGTATCAGTTGTGATGAGCGATTAACTTCGCTGTTTATGACAATTCCTATTCACTTACTTAGCTATCAAGTATCACAGTTAAAAGGTCACAATCTGGAAAAATCAACATATCCGGAATTTGATGAAATTACTAAATCTAAAATTAAGAGGATTATAGCATGAGAAAATACGATGAAAAAAAAGAACTCGACAGCATGAATGGCGCATTAGCACTTCGTCCACAAATCAATGAATTTATAGATAAAATTCACTTCCGTGGTTACAGTAATGTGTGCTGGTTAGGTATTGGCGGAACTTACGCTTCATCGATGCAAGCAGTTGTCCATATGAAAGAAAAATCAGCCATTGAAACCTTTATTCAACATGCAGCGGAATATCTGGTTACCGGCAATAAGCGTATAACCAAAGACACCTTAATTATCATCTCATCTGTTACAGGCTCAACCCAAGAGGTCGTTGAGGCTATTAATAAAATTCAACAAGATGTGGGTGCAACAGTTTTAGCCTTTTTAGATAAAGCCGATTCACCATTAGGTAAAATGGCGCACCATGTGATTTCTTACCCAATGAATGAGCAATTGAAATTCTTTATGGCTGCTGATCGCTTAATGTATTTGGCCGGCGAATACCCTGACTATGATGAATTTTATCAACAAATGGATCAACATTTTGCTAAAAATATCGTCGAAGTGGCGAAAAAAGCTGATGCATTCGGGCAAGAAGTCGCATTGAAACATCATAACGATGCTATGCACTATTTTGTCGGCGCTGGCAACCAATGGGGTGCAACTTATTCTCATGCGATGTGCTACTGGGAAGAGCAACACTGGCTACGTTCAAAATCGATCGAGTCTGCTGAATTTTTCCATGGCACATTAGAAGTGATCGACCGTGATACAGCTGTAACTGTTTATGTTGGTGAAGATAGTCAACGTCCATTAAGTGAAAGAGTGGCAAAATTCTTACCACAAATTTGTGGTAACTACACCATTATTGATACCAAAGACTATCCATTACCGGGTATATCAGAAAAATATCGTGGTCATTTATCACCGTTTGTGTTTAGAACGATAAATAACCGAATTGATGCTTACGTTGAACACTTAAATCGGCACCCAATGACTATTCGTCGCTACTATCGTTGCTTGGATTATTAAGGAGAGCAACAATGGTTGCGGTATTAATCAGTACTCATGGACCTACTGCTCAAAGTCTGATCGTAAGTGCCGAGATGATTTGTGGTAAACAAACCTTATGTGAAGCAGTGCCCTTTTTAATGGGGCAATCGTTAGATGAGTTTCAACAGCAGATTGAAAATCATTTAGCAAGCTTTGCTCAACAAGGTGAGGCAATATTGTGTTTGGTGGATTTAAAAGGCGGAACGCCTTTTAACACACTAACCAGATTAATGGCCAATTATCCAAATCTAGAAATTGTTACTGGGGTGAATATACCCATGTTATTGGCAACATTTATGCTAAGAACACAAATGGCGCTAGATGATTTACTATCAGAACTAATGCAAACAGCTCAACAAAGTATTGAGCACTATAATATGGTGTCAATGACGTCATCAATAATAGAAGATGAAGAGTTTTAAGCTGGTCAGATATATAATCAATTAATTAATTTAACTTTAATAAGGCAAATATATTTTTAACTCAAATAAAATTATATTTGCTTTTATTCATTACTAGTTATACCTTTTTATCTAAGCCTTGAATTATATATAGAATTAATAGGTAGGTAAATTTGACTATATTAAAAGAGAAAACATTTATCATAATATTGATTCTCTTGTTAAGTAGTATTTGTTGCTGTTGTACAACTAATAATGAATTAACGTTAAAAAAAATCGAAGCGAACGATAAATACCGTTGGATGGAAAATCAGCCACAGTTAATCAGTAATTGGTTATTATCTGAGTCTGAACGAACCGTCAACATACTAGATGCATTACCATGGTCAAAAACTGTCAGTAAACGATTTAATCAATTAACTGATTTTGGTTCTGAACCTAGAATTTCTGATATTCAATATGTAGGCGATAATTGTTTTTATTTCAAACAAACAGCAGATTATCCGTATAATCGCCTTTTTGTTAGAGATCGCTACAATAATGAAAAATTGTTGATAGACCCTCCTGTTGGTTATGGTATATATGATTTTTATCCGTCACGTGATGGGCAATATATTGCTTATAGCATTTATGAAAATGGTGCTGAGATATCATCAATAAAAATTATCAATGTAAAAACTAAATCACATCTTAATGATCATATAACTGGCATATCGGATCCAAGCATTATTTGGTCAAATGATAATTTATCTTTTTTTTATAAAAGAAATGATAAATATCAACAAAATAGCCCAAAATCGGGCACAGAAGAGTTATATTTGCACCATCTAAATACTAAGACAAAAGATGATGTCTTAATCTTTAGTAAAAATCAAATAACTGGTTATGACCCAGTTACCGATCAAAATATAGCCTTATCTTTTTCTAGTAATTGGGCTATTGCGTCTATCTCATCTTCTATATCTGGTTATAGTATCGATTTATACCTTAAACATTATGATAATCTTAATAATACTAAAGTTCATTGGCAAAAAATCATCGATAGAAAACAAAAAGTTACCAATTTTATTCTAAAAGGTGATTGGTTATATTTAGCTAAATACAATGCGTTGTCTGGTTATACTATTTCGCGCGTGAATTTGAATAAGAATAGCCAATTAGAAGAAAAAATTATGGAATGGCAAAATGGAGATTTGCTCCAATTTGCAGCAAGCAAAGATGCTATTTACTTAGCTTATCATGAGTCAGAAACACCTAAGTTTGTTGCTATTCCTTTTACTGACCCTCATCATGTTAAATTGATTTCTCTTACAAATAGTCAAGAAATAACAGCCATTTTTAGTGATACTGATCGCAAAGAAATATTATTTACTGCTCAAAATTGGACTGTTTCCCCGAAAATATTTACCTATAACCCCGATAATGGATCAATTCAAGATTCAAAAATGATTAATCCCAGTGCTTTTTCGTTTGCAAATTATGAGGCTGAACAACAATGGGTAAAATCAAACGATGGAACACTTGTTCCTATGACGATTATTCATCCTAAAGGGATCAAATATGATGGTACTGCTCCTACATGGTTAACTACCTATGGTGCATATGGTGTAAGTCAGCGCGCTTTTTTTGATGCTACACGTTTAATTTGGCTTGAAAGAGGTGGAATAATTGCAATTGCTCATGTTCGAGGAGGTGGAGAATTAGGCGAAGGTTGGCATATTGGTGGTAGCTTAGCTAATAAACAAAACTCAGTTAATGACTTTATAACATGCGCACAATATTTAATTAATCATAATATTACTCAACCATCTAAGCTAGTTATCAGCGGTGAGAGTGCTGGTGGTATTATAATTGGAATGGCATTAGCTAAACATCCTGAACTTTTTGCTGCGGCATCTATTAATGTGGGTATGTTAAATATGAGTCGATTAGATAAAATCGCCATTGGTAAAGCAAACTTTGCTGAGTTTGGCTCGCCATTAAACTCAAAACAGTTAAAGGATTTATCTAAAATAGATGCTTATTTAAATTTAAAAGATTATGTTACGTATCCACCGGTTATGATTTCGGTAGGTTTGAAAGATGAACGTGTAGCACCATGGCAAAGTGCTAAATTTATCGCTCGTCTTAATGAGATAAACCATACCCAAAAACAGCAGGTATTAGTTATAGCAGATCAATATGAAGGGCATTTTTTTGATAATTTTCTAAATACAGTCGAGTTTTTTATTTGGAAAACCATGCCAACACCATAATTAAAAAATATTTAATATTAGAGTTAATATTATTTATGACAATCCTCATCATCAAATAAGTCATTTGGGTGTACTTATCATCGTAAAAAATTATCTGGAAAAGGAATATCAATAAAAACTAGCCAGCAATTTAAAAACGATAGTTTTATATAATTCGCTATTATCTTTTAATACTCTTAAAAAATAATTCTTATCTCACTTGTTTTATGATGATATTTTGTTTTAATAGTCAATAAAGATTTCTTTATATAACATCTACCGTTGGAAATAAAATATGAAAAATGTTGGTTTTGTTGGTTGGCGTGGAATGGTTGGTTCCGTCCTTATGCAACGTATGGTTGAAGAGCATGATTTTGATTATATCAATCCTGTTTTCTTTTCTACTTCTCAAGCTGGTCAAGCTGCCCCTACCTTTGGTGGTAAAACAGGAACATTACAAAGTGCCGATAATATTGATGCTTTGAAAGCATTAGATATTATAGTGACTTGCCAAGGTGGTGATTATACTTCTGAAATTTATAAAAAATTGCGTGCAACTGGCTGGCAAGGTTACTGGATTGATGCGGCATCAACATTGAGAATGGAAGATGAAGCAATCATTGTTCTTGATCCAGTCAATAAAGCTAATATTCATGCAGCTTTAGATAGAGGTATCAAAACCTTTGTTGGTGGTAACTGTACTGTAAGTTTAATGTTAATGTCGCTTGGTGGATTGTTTGCTGAAAACTTAGTTGATTGGGTATCGGTATCAACTTATCAAGCTGCTTCAGGTGGCGGTGCGCGTCATATGCGTGAATTGCTTACCCAAATGGGTATGTTAAACGCCGAAGTAGCTAAAGAGCTACAAGACCCTAATTCTTCGATCTTAGATATTGAACGGAAAGTGACGCAAAAAATGCGTGATGGTAGTTTACCAACAGATAATTTTGGTGTGCCATTAGCGGGTAGTTTAATCCCTTGGATTGATAAAGCTCTTGATAATGGTCAAAGTAAAGAAGAATGGAAAGGCCAGGCTGAAACGAATAAGATTTTAGGTACTAGCCAAATTATTCCTGTTGATGGACTTTGTGTGCGTATTGGAGCATTACGTTGCCATAGTCAATCATTTACCATCAAACTCAAAAAAGACATCAGTGTGCCAGAAGTTGAAAAATTACTTGCTGCGCATAATGATTGGGTTAAAGTTATACCTAACGATCGTGATTTATCGATGCGTGAGCTGACTCCGGCAGCTGTTACTGGTACATTAACTACGCCAGTTGGACGTTTACGTAAACTTAATATGGGTAAAGACTATTTATCAGCCTTTACTGTTGGCGACCAGTTATTATGGGGAGCTGCCGAACCATTAAGAAGAATGCTTCGCATTTTAGCTTAATCAAAAAAAGCCCGGTAGCCGGGCTTTTTTTGTTATATATGCACATTATAATGTAATGTTGTTTTCTAACAATGTCATTAATAATGAACCATTAAATAACGCTTGTTGTATTAATGCAAATGCACCAATTGCTGAACGGTCATTAAGCGATGAACAATTGATAGTAAGATTTTTTCTCAACTCTTCTAAACTTTGTGCGTTTAACGCGCTGTTTACCGCATTTAACAACACTTCTGATGATTTAGTTAATTCACCCGCTAACACAATTCGTTGTGGATTAAAAATATTCACCATCATAGCAACAGCACGACCAAGATTTTCACCAGCATCTTTGACTAACTTAATTGCCAGCTCATCGCCTTGGTTAGCATATTTACAAATAGTGGAAATATTACAGTTATCTAAACTTAATTTAGTTGGATAACCTTGCTCAATCATCTGTTTAGCTCGAAACTCGATTGCTTTATTAACTACACGATTTTCCAAACAGCCAAAATTTCCACAATGGCAACGCTCTCCTAACGCATCGATTTGGATGTGTCCAACTTCACAAGCACTTTGATTATGGTTTGTTAATAGTTGCTGATTGACAATTACACCGGACCCCACACCGCGATGTACACGAATCAAAATTGAGTCATCAACATCTTGAGTTGAGCCAAAATAACTTTCGGCTAAAGCTAAACTTTGAATATCATTGCCAATAAAAATCGAAATGTTAAATTTATTACGAAGAACGTCAGCTAGAGGCCAAGCTTTAACTTGAATATGGGGTGTATAACGAATAATCCCGCGAACAGAGTCAATCAAACCTGGTAATACCACTGATATAGCAACAAGATGTTTTATTTTTTTGCTATTTTGCTCTATGAACTGTTCAATTAATGCAATTAAATATTCTTCAGCTGATTCTTGGGTAAACGAGGTTAATGGATAAACTTCAGATACTAAACAGTTAGCACCAAGGTCATATAGTTCAATGGTAACATGGGAACGACTTAATTGAATGGCAATAGTCTGATAGTAACCAAATTTTGCTTGTATTGACACAGCTGGACGCCCACCAGTTGATTGCTGTGCATCAACTTCTTTGATTAAATTTTTTTTAATAAGTTGGCGAGTAATTTTGGTTATACTGGCTGGTGCTAATTGACTAATTTCGGCGAGTTGTATCCGTGAAACTGGGGCTTGCTGAACAATCAAACGGTAAATCATAGCGTAATTTAATTGTTTGATTAGCTCAGCATTGCCAACTAGGTGTAGATAATTAAAGGTCATATTTTATCTCAATATTTTCATTAACTATCTAACATTCTAGCGGGTCATTACTCCATTAACAACCGTTTTCACGTTTGAAAAATCACGATTAAAAATAACTAAGTTCGCAATTTTACTTTCACTAATTGTACCAAGTTGTTTATCAACACCAATTGCTTTTGCTGGATAAAGCGTTGCCATCCTTAGTGCTTCATCTAAAGCGATACCAACATATTCAACTGCATTTTTAACAGCTTCAATCATAGTTAATGCTGAACCACCTAATGTGCCATTTTCATCAACACAACGGCCATCTTTATAATAGATAGTTTTATCAGCAAATACGCCAGAGGTTAAATTGGACCCTGCTAATAACATAGCATCAGTAATCAAAATTAAATGATCTTGTTTAATTTTATGACTATTACGAATATTAGCCCAACTTACGTGTTGACCATCAGCAATAATACCGACATAAACTTCGGGTTCATCATAAATTGCGCCAACAACACCAGGCTCACGGCCAGTAATATAAGGCATTGCATTAAATAGATGCGTTCCTAAACGGATACCAGCATTAAAACCACGACGACAATCTTCATAATGACCGTTAGAATGACCGACAGAAACATGAATACCAGCATCAGCTAATTGCTTAATAAAGTGAGATTCAACTTTTTCAGGTGCTAACGTAATGATTTTTATAACATCAGCATTTTCACAAAGGAAGTCGATCATTTTTTGTGAAGGTTGACGGATGTAATTTACATTATGAATACCTTTTTTTTCTGGATTAATATAAGGTCCTTCAAGATGCAAACCTAATGCTTGGTTTGGATGTTTAGCCAAGTACTCACGCATAACGTTTACTGCTTTAATCATAAATTCATCAGTTGATGTGATTAAAGTGGGTAAATAGCTTGTACAACCATAAACTAGATTAGTTTTTTGCATTTTTTCTAATGTCTCGACACTTAACGCATCGAGGGTCTCATTAAATTGTACACCACCACAACCATTGACTTGAATATCAATAAGACCCGGTGCAACAATGGCACCTTGTAAATCTTCAGCAGTGATATTAGCTGGTAGTTCTTCTTGTTTACAAACTTTGGCAATCTTATCGCCGTCGATAATAACGGCGTGATTTTCAAGAATTTCATAACCAGTGTAAATACGACAATTTGTTAATGCGTACATTGAGTTATCCTTTATAAAACGGTCACTTTAAGGTTATCAGCTTCCATTTGTTTAAAATATTTTAGTGTTTTCACTTTAAGATCATCAGTACTTGGCTCATCACAAACAATAATTGATGCCGGATGCATTTGTAATGCGGTAACTGTCCATAAATGATTAACGCATCCTTCAACACCTGCTTGTAACGCTAAACTTTTGTTGTGTCCACAAACTAATAAGATCACTTCCTGTGCATCCATTAATGTTGCAACACCGATAGTTAACGCATGTTTTGGAACTTGTTTGATATCATTATCAAAGAAGCGTGAGTTAGCGATAATTGTGTCTTCAGTTAAAGTTTTAATCCGAGTTCTTGAACAAAGTGAAGAACCTGGTTCGTTAAATGCAATATGTCCATCTTGACCAACACCACCAACGAAAATATTGATTTTACCGTAAGATCTAATCTTTTCTTCATATTCGCGGCATTCTTGATCGATATCTGGTGCATTACCATTTAATATATGGATGTTATTTTTATCAATATCAATATGGTTGAAGAATTTTTCATACATAAAAGTGTGATAACTTTGAGGGTGATCTTCTGGAAGACCAACATACTCATCCATATTAAAGGTAACAACGTGTTTAAAACTGACTTTACCTGCTTGATATTGTTTGATGAGTTGTTGATACATAACTAGCGGAGAACTACCTGTAGGTAAACCTAATAAAAACGGACGTTCCGCTGTCGGTTTGAATTGATTAATTTTGTTAACAATGCGCTGTGCTACCCAAGCGCCGACTTCTTGCGCATTTACTAAAGGAATAAGTCTCATAAGATACAGCCTCTTCTGATATAATTAAATAAAATCTTTTTTTTTAACGTAAAATATGTTGAGCATATTCTACTATATTAAACTAATTAATCAAAAATAAATCGTGACATAAATCACAAAAAGCAAACATTTAATTTGCGAAGTAAAATAATATAATGTGAAATATAGTTGACTTACTTACATTTACTTAAAGATGTGAAATTTCATTATTTTTTAAGTAACCCAAAATAATAATATGAGGTAAAACTTATGGGAATTTTAGCTTATTTACAACGCATTGGGCGTTCATTAATGGTGCCGGTGGCAGTATTACCTGCGGCGGCAATATTGCTTGGTATAGGTTACTGGATTGATCCAAATGGTTGGGGACAAAATAGCATTATTGCTGCCTTTTTAATAAAATCTGGTGGTGCAATTATTGAAAACATGCCAATCCTATTTGCTATAGGTGTTGCTTATGGTATGTCTAAAGATAAAGATGGTGCAGCTGCATTATCTGGATTAGTCGGTTTTTTAGTTGTCACAACATTACTTTCACCAAGTTCTATTGCATTATTTAATGGTATTGATACTAGTGTTGATGGTTGGCAAACACAAATTTCCCCTGCATTTAAAAAAATTAATAATCAGTTTGTTGGTATTTTAGTTGGTATTATTGCAGCTGAATTATATAACCGATTCAGTTCTGTTGAATTACATAAAGCGTTAGCTTTTTTTAGTGGTAAACGATTAGTTCCCATTATTGTTTCTATCGTTATGCTATTAGTTTCTGCTGTTTTATATTTTATATGGCCATCTATTTATGATGCATTAGTTGCTTTTGGTAAATACATTAAAGATTTAGGCTCTATTGGGGCGGGTATTTATGGCTTCTTTAACCGTTTGTTAATTCCGGTCGGCTTACACCACGCACTTAACTCGGTATTTTGGTTTGATGTGGCTGGCATCAATGATATACCAACTTTCCTTGGTGGACAAAAATCAATTGATGATGGATTAGCAACCATTGGTATTACCGGTCGCTATCAAGCAGGATTTTTCCCAATTATGATGTTTGGTTTACCAGGTGCAGCATTAGCCATGTATCATACAGCTAAAAAAGGCAATAAAGATAAAACCGCATCGATCATGTTAGCGGCTTCATTTGCAGCATTTTTCACTGGGGTTACTGAACCTTTAGAATTTGCTTTTATGTTTGTAGCACCTGTACTTTATGTGATCCATGCTATTTTAACTGGAATTTCACTATTTATCGCCGCAATCATGCAATGGATAGCTGGTTTTGGCTTTAGTGCAGGTTTAATCGATATGCTGTTATCCAGCCGCAATCCTTTAGCTGTACATTGGTATATGCTTATTCTTCAAGGTGTCGTATTTTTCTTTGTATATTATATTGTGTTCCGTTTTGTTATTGTTAAATTCAATCTTAAAACTCCGGGACGTGAAGACGATGTAACCGATACTACAGCTGAAGAGAATGTACCAACTGTAGGTGATACTTCTAAGCTTGCTGAACAATATTTAGTTATCGTTGGTGGTAAAGAAAATCTAACTAATATTGATGCTTGTATCACACGTTTACGTTTGAATGTTCATGATTCAGATTTGGTTGATGAACAAGCAGCTAAAGCACTTGGTGCAATGGCAGTGATAAAACTAGGTAAAACTGGCGTTCAAATTGTTGTTGGTCAACAAGCTGAGAAGATTGCCGATAAAATGAAAAAATTAGTTTAATATCAATTTTATTAAATAAGTTTTATCAATATTCTCCTCGTGGTAGTAATGATAAAAGCCACGAGGATTTTTATTATCTTTGGCAAGCATAGATTTTGTTTATAGAATTATAAAAAAAGTTGAGGAGCGGGGTTTTTGAAGCTAATTAAAAGCGTAAAATAGTGTCTTGATCCGCAAGTAACTGATGAAACTGGGTAATTTCGATTTGTTGGTTAGGAATGTTGAGGGCAATCTGGCTTAAATTCCGCTCATCTAAAGCTGTTTTACAAACATAAACATCTTCAATGTCATAAAGTTCTAACATATTAAAGGTTGCTATGTAATCTCGCATTAAAATCTCTTCTGGATGTTGATTAGGTAACAGATGAAAAACACCATCGCCCATAAAAAAGACAGAAATATGATTAAATGTTGATAAGGCTAAAGCGGTATCCAATGCTTCTCGGCCTTTTGCATTGCCGTGTGGTGGAGTACTAATAATAATTGCTACGTTTTTCATCTAATCTACCTTTTTAAAATTGTAGAATTCGATCAGAATTTGCTACTGCCTCACTCAACTCACCAAGACCGGTTAGTTCAAAATGTTCAGCAAGGTTTTCTATACTAATTCCCCTTCTTTGTGCTGCTGCCACGCAAACCTTAAGCTTTAAAGCATTTTGTTTTGCTAAGTCTTGCCATGCTTTGACGAGATCAAATTCATCATTGGCGGGATCAGTAAAATGATTAGCGTTATAGACACCGTCAGCATAAAAAAAGATGCTATTGATTGAATGATTTGTATTTGAAGATAATGTTTGAGCAAATTGATAAGCACAATAAGCAGATTGGGTCCCATAAGCGGGACCCATAATAACCAGCGTATAACTTAATGGTTTCATCAAATTAGTTTGGTGCTTGTACTGGTCGAACAGTTGGAACAGCTTCTTCGTTGTTATCTTTATCAATACCAAGCAATTCAACTTCAAAAACTAAAGTTGACGCAGGGGTAATATTGGCGTTGTCACCTTGGCTTGGCAAGCTTTTATCTTCATAAGCTAATTCTGGTGGAACAACTAATTTAATTTTACCGCCAACACCAATGAGTTGAATTCCTTCAGTCCAACCTTTGATTACACCGTTAAGTGGAAAGGTTGCTGGCTCATTTCGGTCATAAGAACTATCGAATTTACGACCATCAGTTAATGTACCAACATAGTGAACGATAACAGTATCATTGGCAGTTGGGTGGGCTCCTTTACCTTCTTGAATAACTTTATATAATAAACCTGATTTAGTTTTTATTACTCCAGGTTCTTTGGCAAATGCTTCACGGAATTTTTCACCCGCTGCGGTATTTTCAGTTTTTTGCTTTTCAAAACGCGCTTGGCTTTCTTCTTGAATACGTTTACCGAAAGCTTCTAGAATTGTATTCACTTCTTCTTGATTAAGTTGTGAATTACCTTTCATGGTTTCATTAAATCCACTGATTAGATATTCTTGGTCTGCTTTTACTTCATTTTGTTCTAAGTTTGATTTTAAGTAGTTAGCAAATGAAGAACCTAAAGCATAAGACTCTTTTTGAGCTTCAGTGGCAATTTTTATTTTATTGTTTAGAGAATCAGCTTTTTCAGTTGTAGTTGAAACTGGGTTTTCGGCGTTATCATCGGTTTTAGTTGTTTCTGCTTTATTTTCTACTGGCGCAGGCGCTGTTTCGGTAGCATTTGTTGTCGTAGTAGTAGGTGTTTTGTTTTCTACTGGCGCAGGTGTTGTTTCAGTAGCATTTGTTGTTGTAGTAGCAGGTGTTTTGTTTTCTTCGGTAGTTTTTTTATCATCACAACCTGCAAGTGCTAATACGATAGCACTACTTATCAATGTCATTTTAATAAATGATTTCATTTCACTCTCCAAGTTAAAAGATCTTTTAGCTAAATATTCACGGTATTATATATGATCTATTATAGGATAATATAGTTTTTACGTATCTTTTATCTAATTAATTTATATAAAATTAGCTTTATTTGTTATTGAAAACTGTAAAAACACACAGGAAAATCACTACAGCCTGTATGTGTTAATAAGATAGTACTGCTTATTAATGTCAATTTAATAAATGAGTTCAATTCACTCTCTAAGCTAAACGACCTTTTAGTTAAATATCAATCGTATTATATGATCTACTATAAGACAAAATATTTTTTAAGCATCTTTTATATAAAATTAAGTTTATTTGTTATTGAAAACTGTAAAAATACACTGAAAAATCACTCCTTGAGTGAAAGAGGTATCCTCAGTTATAATAGATCCAATTTATAGTAAATATTGTATAAGGATAGCTATTTTGACTACCGAACTTAATACCCTTGATATTGAAGAAATCATAAGCTTACTGCCTCATCGTTACCCATTTTTAATGGTTGATCGCGTACTTAGTTATGAAAAAGGCAAAACATTAAAGGCCATTAAAAATGTTACTTTTAATGAACCATTCTTTCAAGGCCACTTTCCAAATAAACCGATTTTCCCTGGTGTATTAATTTTAGAAGCGATGGCGCAAGCGACTGGAATTTTAGCTTTTAAAAGTATTGAAGAGTTATCGCCAGGACAGCTTTATTATTTTGCTTCAATCGATAAAGCGCGTTTTAAACGTCCTGTAGTACCAGGTGACCAAATCCTACTTGATGTTGAATATATTAAAGAGCGTCGTGGTATTGCATTGTTCCATGGTGTTGCAACAGTTGATGGTAAACTGGTTTGTGAAGCCGAAATGATGTGTGCTCGTAAATAATATTGATTTTGAAATATCCCAAATGTATTAAGGAATTGCTATGGCAACGGAAATACACCCAAGTTCAGTAATAGAAAAGGGGGCAAAGATTGGTGATAACGTCAAAATCGGGCCTTTTTGTTATATTGGTGAACATGTTGAAATTGGTGATGGCACTTTTTTAAAATCACATGTTGTCGTTAATGGCCACACCAAAATTGGTCAAAATAATCAAATCTATCAATTTGCTTCAATCGGTGAAGTTAACCAAGATCTAAAATATCGTGGAGAACCAACTCGCACTGAAATTGGTGATCGTAATATGATTCGTGAAAGTGTGACGATTCATCGCGGTACTGTTCAAGGGGGGGAGTTAACGCGTATTGGTAGTGATAATTTATTCATGATTAATGCACACGTTGCTCATGATTGTATTATTGGTAATAATTGTATTTTAGCGAATAATGCAACGCTTGGCGGTCATGTGCAGTTAGACAATCATGTTATTATTGGTGGTATGACAGCTGTACATCAATTTTGTGTTATCGGATCTCACGTAATGGTTGGTGGTTGTTCTGGTGTTGCCCAAGATGTTCCTCCTTATGTTATTGCACAAGGCAATCATGCAACACCACATGGCGTTAACTATGAAGGATTGAAACGTCGAGGTTTTAGTAAAGAAGCACTACAAGCCATTCGTAATACTTACAAAATTCTTTATCGAAATGGGTTAACCCTTGACGATGCTAAAGTTGAAATTGAATCGTTAGCTAAACAGTACCCTGAAGTTCAACTGTTTACTGACTTTTTTGCTCGTTCGACTCGTGGCATTATTCGTTAATGACTGATAAAGCTTTAACTGTAGCACTTGTCGCTGGTGAAACATCTGGTGACATTTTAGGTGCAGGTTTAATTCGTTCTCTCAAAAAACACCATCCAAATATTCAATTTGTTGGAATTGCTGGACCACAAATGCAAGCTGAAGGCTGTAAAGCTTGGTATGAAATGGAAGAGTTGTCTGTGATGGGCATTGTCGAGGTATTAGGTCGATTACGTCGTATTTTAGCTATTCGTCGGGATATCACTAAACGTCTTATTGAACTAAAACCTGATATATTTATTGGTATTGATGCGCCTGATTTTAATCTTTCATTAGAAGGTAAACTCAAACAAGCTGGTATTAAAACTATTCATTATGTGAGCCCATCAGTTTGGGCTTGGAAACAAAAGCGCGTGTTTAAGATTAAACGAAACACTAATCTTATCTTAGCTTTTCTTCCTTTTGAAAAAGCCTTTTACGATAAATTTGATGTTCCTTGTCGTTTTATTGGTCATAAAATGGCTGATGATATTCCTTTAGAACCAGATCAAACAGCAATGCGTCAACAATTAGGTATCCCGCTTGATTGCCAATGCTTAGCACTTTTACCTGGCAGCCGTCATGCTGAAGTGATGTTATTATCTGAGCCTTTTTTAAAGGCGGCTCAATTACTACGTGACCAATTTCCTGATTTACATATTGTGGTTCCTTTAGCGAATGAAAAAAGGAAACAAGAGTTTGAGCGAATTAAAGCTGAGATCGCACCACAATTTAATGTGCAGTTATTAGATGGTCATGCTCGTGAAGCAATGATTGCCAGTAATGCGGCAATTTTAGCGTCTGGAACGGTTGCTCTTGAATGTATGTTAGCGAAATGCCCAATGGTTGTCGGTTACAAAATGAAAGCTTTTACGTTTTGGTTGGCTAAAAAGTTAATCAAAACGCCTTATGTGTCGTTACCAAATATCTTAGCAGGTAAAGAAATAGTGCCTGAGTTGCTACAACATGATTGTACACCAGAAAATATCGCTAATCATGTTCTTCCTTTTTTAGAAAGTGATAATACCGAATTAAAAGCGACATTTTTAGCTTTGCATAAACAAATTCGTTGTAATGCAGATGAACAAGCAGCACAAGCTGTACTTGATGTATTAGAGGATTCACATTGTTGTTAGAATTTACCTACCCTGATGCCACTTTAATTGCTGGAGTTGATGAAGTTGGACGAGGCCCTCTGTGTGGTGATGTTGTTACTGCTGCTGTGATTTTAGATCCAAATAAACCGATAGAGGGATTAACCGATTCTAAAAAGCTGACAGAAAAAAAACGTGAAGCTTTATTTGATATTATCAAGCAAAATGCATTAGCGTGGAGTGTTGCAAGAGCATCAGTCGATGAGATTGATAAGCTTAATATTCTTCATGCCACTATGCTGGCTATGCAACGGGCGGTGTCTGGCTTAAAAATCAAACCCAATTATGTTTTAGTGGATGGCAATCGTTGTCCTGAATTTGGTATTCAAACACAAGCCGTCGTTAAAGGCGATTTACTTGTTGCTGAAATTAGTGCTGCGTCGATTCTTGCGAAAGTGACTCGTGATCGTGAAATGGTTGAATTAGACAAATTGTATCCACAATACGGATTGGCAAAGCATAAAGGATATCCCACTAAAGATCACCTAATGGCTATAGAATCACACGGTATCAACCATTTGTATCGTAAGAGTTTTGCTCCAATTAAGAGATTGTTACTTATCTAATTCGACCAATGTTGATCTACCGTTATTAATAATGGTGAATTGAATATAGCGACTGGTGAAATAACGGTTTCTTGATAAGGGATCTTATCTCCATAGCGTTCAGTTAGTTTTTGTTTAACTGCTGGTGCTGACAGATTAAAATCTTTAATCCTTTGTAATTGTCCAATTTTTAAGTTAAGTGCTTTATTATAAATTTTCCAAACTAGTTCTGAGCAATAAATATACTTATCATCCCAGCCAAACCAAATATCGTAAGGCTTATTTTCAAATGAATGAGCAACTCGTTTTAAATTAGCAATTTCTTTTTGTGATAAAGCGTGATCTTTTAGACGTTTAATGACATATTTTCTGTTTTTTCCTCGATTTACCCATTTATCAAACGGTGTATAGACCACTTTAGATGCTGCTTCAAAGACATAAGGTTTTCCATTTTTAATAAAAATTATTCCCATGTGACTATAAGGTGACTTGGTTGCTTGCTCAATCGCTTTGCTTTGGTTTGATTGAGAAGATTGGAAAATAATATCGCCATCAAGTGGTTGATAATCTGCTGTGGCCGCTGTGTAAGTAGCGAAAAGTAATGTAATAATTAAAATAAAACGCATAATTTTATAATTAAAAAAACAAATCAAGGTAATATTATAAAATTATTAGCTAAAATAGCTACTTAAATAAATTTTAAGTAGCTTTTAGTCGTGTTTCAGTCATTAATCCCGATTACTGAAAATAGATGTCGATTTTGTTTTGTACATAACTTTACTGGCACGAGCAAAACGAATCGTTTTGAAAATACCTAACAAGCTAGCTTGATGCATTCGATACAACAATCGATGAATAATTAGCGCAAACCATCCCTTTACACCCATTTCACTTTTTCCGGCTATTTTAACCACACCTTGCGCGGTATCATGTAAAGAAATGATTGTGCCATTATCGGTATACTTAAACGATTTTAATGGCTTATTATCTAATATGTTGATAATGTTTTCGTAACAAATTTTTGCCATTTGATGTGCAGCTTGAGCCGTAGGTGGTGAGGCATGGCCATTGTCTTGCATTGCGTAAGCGCAATCGCCGATAACAAAAATATTGTCATCACGAGAAGTTTGCAATGTTGGTTTTACCACCAATTGATTTGAACGACTTGACTCTAATCCCGCAATTTCTTTTAAATAATCAGGAGCTTTAACACCCGCAGTCCAGATCATAATATCGGCTTTAATAGTATCGCCTTCTTTTGGATAAAATCCATCGCTTTCAGCCTTAGTAATCATGGTCTTGGTTAATACATGGATACCCTGTTTTTCAAGTGTTTTAGTAATACTTGCCGCGGTCTTTTCTGGTAGAGCTGGTAAAATACGATCTGTTGCTTCAATAACTGACACATCTAAAAGATCGGAACACATCTTATTACGACCACAGGCACCAAATGCTTCCACCATGTGTGGTAGTTCAGAAGCTAACTCAACGCCAGTTGCACCACCACCTACGATAGCAATCCGTATTTTATCTTCGTCGGTGCTTTGATCATTATCGATAATTGAACAGAAGCTGGTGAATTTATTTATTAAGGTTTCTCGCAAGCGAATCGCTGCATTTTGATCGTCTAAGAAGATACAATGTTCTTTGACACCAGGCGTACCAAAATCGTTAGAAGTACTACCAATGGCAATAACTAAAATGTCGTAATCAATAGCGACTGATTCATCTTGATGATTGATAATAGTGATTTGTTTTTGGTCCCGATTAAGGTCAGTAAAGGTACCCTGGGTAAATTCGAAATTATGTTGTTGTCCTTGAGACGCATAATAAATATTATCAACTTGCTCATCAAGTACACCTGTTGCTACTTCATGTAATAATGGTTTCCATAAATGATAACTGTTTTTATCAATTAGGGTAATTTGAGCTTTGTCCGTTTTGCCTAACTTATCACCTAGGTCAGTAGCGAGCTCTAAACCGCCGGCACCACCACCAATAATAATTATTTTTTGCATATTTCAAGCCTTATTATTTCAATTATAAAATATCATACTAAATAAGTAGGTTTTTATCTATTTCTTTTGACTGATAACATTTATAAATGAAATCTATTAAAATGGAGGTTTACAATTATTGAAATTTATTCAAGGGTGAAATAGAATATCGTTCAATATAGTTGTAAATAATCCCATTTGCCCTTATATGGGCATAGAAATATAGCTTGAATTGATTAAATAAATCGCTATATCGTATGATATATTAATCATTTTTGAAGTATGTTAATTCTTTTGCATACAATTATCCTAGTTCTTTAGGCCTTATCTTACAATTGTCACTCAAAACAAATTTATGAATAAAAAAATTTTTATTGTTATTGCATTGATTGTTATTTTAATTTCGATGACGATCTTAATACGTGCTCATAGCAGCCAGCTTATTTTGCAAGGTGAAGTTGATGCACCTAATGTCAGCATATCCTCTAAAGCCAAGGGGCGAGTTCAAGTAATTCATGTCAATCGAGGCGATGATGTTAAACAAAATGATGTCTTAATTACGCTTGACAGTCCTGAGCTTTTAGCTCAAGTTAAAGCTGCCGAAGCTGGGCGAGATCAAGCAAAAGCGCAAGTTGAACTTTCTCAAAACGGTACTCGTGAAGAAAGTATTCGCTATTATGAAGCGTTATTGGAACAAGCAAAAGTTTCTTATGATAATGCTTCGAAAGAGTACAATCGTAATAAAGCCATTTCGGCAAAAGGTTTTGTCTCACAATCAATATTGGATAATGCCCTTAAAACACGAGATGCTGCTCACCAGCAGGTTTTGTCAGCCCAAGCCAATTTAGATCAAGCGAAAAACGGTGATCGTATTGAACAGCGTGAGATCTATAATGCTAAATTGCAAGAGGCTGAAGAGCAACTTAAACAATTACAGATTCAATATGATGATCTGCAAGTCAAGGCGCCTGTAGATGGTGAGGTTGGTTCAATTCCTGCCGAAGTAGGCGAGCTGTTTAATGCAAATAGCCCACTATTAACAGTTATTCGATTACCACAAGCTTATTTTGTGTTTAATATTCGTGAGAATATTATGCCGAATATTCACAAGGGTGACCATGTTAAGTTGGAAGTTCCAGCGCTTGGCAATAAAGAAGTTGAAGCGGAAGTTCGTTTTATTTCACCAATGGGCGATTATGCAACTAAACGTGCTACTCGAGCAACGGGTGATTTCGATTTGAAAACCTTTGAAATTAGACTTTATCCAACTAAACCTGTTGAAGGCTTACGCGCAGGTATGAGTACATTATGGAAAATAGACAACTAATTTCAGATTTCTGGCATCGCTTTAAAGAAGCATTTAACGATGAAATTCCAGTTATATTTAAGCGTTTTACTTTCCATTGGTTAATGTGGATTTTACCGCTGATTATTTTTGTGATCATCAGCAGTATATTTTATCGAGGTGTATTATTTGATCTTCCAGTAGGTTATGTTGATCAAGATAAAAGTACCTTATCTCGTGAAATTATTCGGGATCTTAACGCTGGCGCGCACGCAAATCTAATTAATTATGATAATCAGTTAAAAATGGCTGAACGTGATTTAGAAAAAGCTAAAATCTACGCCATTCTCTACATACCGCCTAATTTTGAAGCCGATGTATTAGCTGGTCGTCAACCAACGCCGATGCTTTATTATAATGCTTTATATTATAGTGCTGGCTTATACTCTATTATGGACTATTCCGGCCTAATTGCTTCATTAAATACACAATATCGGACGACCATGGCAACCAGTATAGGTTTGCCCGTACCTAAGCTTTCTCAAGTTAATTTCAATTATGATGGGTTATTTAATGCTAGTGGTAACTCAATGTACTTCCAGCAATTTTCTGCGGTAGTTCATTTGTTACAATTATTTGTAGTTACCACAACAATTCATATTTTATCGCGATTACCTAAACGGACTCGGCCTAATTATCCATTTGTATTAGGTAAACTAGCTCCTTATACCATCTGGTATACCATGTTATTGATGTTTGAAATAGCTATGCTGGTTTTATTTTCTGATGCGCGCGTATCTGGTTCGCCATTTGCTATGATGCTGGTGGTATTCTTTTATGTTATTGCTGCGCAAAGTATTGGTATTTTGCTTTATACATTTACTAAAACAGTATTAGATGCATATACCTATATTGGGGTATTGGTGGGGCTTGCGTTGACCTATTCAGGAGTAGTGGTGCCTGAATTGTCGATGCCTTGGATAGCAAGATTTATTTCGTCACTTGAGCCTTTAACCTATGCACTGAATAAATTATTCGATCTCTTTTTGCGACATTCCAGTTATCTATCTGTACTAAAAACATGTGGTATTTTAATGATCTATCCAATAATTATTACAGTGTTAGTTAGAAAACGTTTAGTCAAACGTTTACATTCACAGTAAGAGGCAATATTTGGATGCTTAAGCTATTTTTATCTTCAGCTATAAAAATGTTTTTTTATATGCTAATGCGACCAATGTGGTTATTGCTATTAGTTTCTGTTTCATTAATGAGCTTAGTTTATATTAATGGCACCATCACCAATTTGCCGGTTGCAATTGTTGATCAGGATCATAGCGCTACAAGTCGAAGTTTGATTCGATCTTTAAATACCAGTTCTAAAATCGATGTGCTTACTTATGAAAATTCATTAGAAGCTTATGATGATATTAACAGTCGTAAATTATTTGCGGTATTTACCATTCCAAGAAATTTCGAAAAACGACTTTTAAACGGTGAAGAGGTGACAATTCCTGCTTATGGTGATGCTTCTAGTCGCCTAGCTAATGGTCTAATACAAGTTGATATTAGAGGAATATATCAACAAATATTAACCGAATATAATACGCGGGTAATGCGCAATGCTGGTTTTTCTGATCCGCAGATTAATATCATCTTATCGCCAATAAAAGAGCAAACGATGCCTCTTTATAATGCCGGGATTAGTTTTGCGGCGATAACTTTTCCTGGATTACTTGTCATGTTGTTGCAACACTCCTTTTTGATTGCCTCAACGCGCACCAATATCACCTTGCACTCCTTGCCCCAGGGTAAACCACCAAAGATTGTTATATTCGGAAGTTTATGCGGTCTTATACCAATATGGCTCTTTTTGTCTTTAGTCCTATTTGGATTATGGCCTTGGGTTCTTGGCTATAGGCAATTAGCCAGCATACCCGAAATTATTATTATGACATTTCCGCTATTGTTAGCGGTGTTGGGGTTGAGTAAATTACTCACTGAATGTTTACATCGAACCGAGATGATTTACCTGACTTTAGCCTTTTTGACTACCCCGGTATTTTACCTGTCCGGGACTATATGGCCTCTTGATGCTATGCCGTTATGGGTACAAACGGTATCGCGAATGTTACCATCTACATGGGCAACAAATATGATTGCTGGTGTAAATCAGATGGGGTTAGGTTTGTCAGATAATGTATTTAATATATTTATGATTCTATTTCTCGGAGTCATATATGGTTCGCTAGGCTTTTTTATTGCAGCACTACGCGAAGGAAAGATGAGAAGATATTTCAAAAAAATAAAAAACTTTGTGCGTTCAAATACTAAAAAAGTTAATAATAAACCTTCAATTAGTTAATGCTAAAACGTGAATATACAATCAATAGCTGTTATGATGAATGCTTAAATTTTTCAAATAAATAACGTATGTCCAATAAATATTATCCATGGATTATTAGTTTACGCCCTAAAACGTTAGTATTATCGCTTTCGGCTATTTTGATGGGAAATTCGCTAGCATATTGGCAACGGTCTTTTGACCCATTGATTATGCTACTATCAATCATTACCGCATCGTTATTACAAATTTTATCCAATTTGGCTAATGATTACGGTGATGCAATTAAAGGCAGTGACCAACAAAATTTAACAGGGCATAAACGGGGATTACAGTTAGGTTTAATCACGCTTAATCAACTAAAAATAGCGCTTTGGATTACCGTTTTATTGTGTATTACTTCAGGGCTTGGATTACTTATTTTAGCGTGCAATAACTACCGACAATTACTGATTTTTGTCTTGTTAGGATTATGCTCAATCATTGCAGCAATTACCTATACAATGGGGAAAAAGCCTTATGGTTATATTGGATTAGGCGATTTCTCTGTCCTTATCTTTTTTGGGCTGGTTGGGGTAATTGGCAGTGATTACTTACAGACTAAAGTGTTATCGACACGACTCATCTTACCTGCAATTGCTAGTGGATTATTAGCAGTTGGAGTACTTAATATTAATAATCTGCGCGATTATGAAAGCGATAAACAACATCATAAACGAACATTGATTGTACTAATTGGTAAAACTTACGGTTGTTGTTATCACTTGCTTTTATTAATTTTATCATTGTGTCTATTTAGTTTATTTGCTTACCAAAATCTACATACTTTTTGGAGTGGACTATTTTTATTAACATTGCCACTTTATATAAAACATATCAATTCAGTGTTTAAATTTAAGACGGTTAATGATGCTGCACCATTATTAATACAAATGGTCAAACTTGCTTTATTAACTAATTTACTTTATTGTTTGGGTATTATTTTGAGCTAGCTCACGTTTATTCTAAATTTATATCGTTTTACTTAATGTTAGCGTTATACTAGAATCGAATGAATATTACAGTTAAAGGAGACTCTACCATGGAGTTTGAAACATCAATTCTTTGTGATTACTACCCAGAAGATGTTAATGTCGTAGAACCGATATTTAGTAATTTTGGTGGTGTAGCTTCGTTTTCAGGGCAGGTCGTCACAGTGAAATGTTTTGAGGATAACGGTATATTGTACGAAGTATTACAATCCAATGGGGCAGGTAAAGTATTGGTTATTGATGGTGGTGGTTCTGTGCGCCGAGCATTGATAGATGCGGAATTAATCGATATTGCACTGCAAAACCAATGGGAAGGTATCATCGTTTATGGTGCTGTGCGCCAAGTTGATTATATTGCTGATGCTGAAATTGGTGTTCAAGCACTTGCTGCAATTCCTGTTGGCTCGGATGATCAAGGCGTTGGTGAAATTGATATTCGCGTTAACTTTGGTGGCGTGACTTTCTTCTCTGGTGACTTTATTTATGCGGATAATACCGGCATTATCTTATCTGAAATCGTTCTTGAAGTAGACGACAAATAAATCACTTATTATTTTGATAAGCCGCTGTGGTTTTACAGCGGTTTTTTATGCTCAAAAACCCCGCTCCTCAACTTTTTTTGCGATACAATTTTCTATTTTGTCCGATTACGAATGTAACCACCAGTAACGGTGATAATCAATCCTGCTATCTCCATATCTAATAATTTAATGGTGAGTTCAGGAATGGGTAAATTAACCAGGGCCGCAATTGTATCAACAGGAATGGGTTGATGATGAATAACGGCAAAAATTTCAGGATATAAAACAGTATTATTTTCTTTGTTCTCATTTTCATCATGTCTATTTATTGTTGATAAAAAACCACTATAGTGTTCTAAAATATCAGTTGGCTGAGTAACTAGATAAGCGCCCTGCTTGATTAAATAATGGGTTCCATGACTATTTTGATTATCGATATCTCCTGGTAATGCAAATACATCGCGATTTTGTTCAAGCGCATAACGAGCAGTTATCAGTGATCCACTTTTTTCAGAGGCTTCAATTACAAAGGTTCCTAAACTTAATCCACTGATAATACGATTGCGACGAGGAAAGTATTCTGATCTCGCTTTTTCAAATGGATAAAATTCTGAAATAATTGCCCCATTTTGTTCCAAAATATCATTTGCCAATCGGAGGTTTGAGCGAGGCGAGATATGAGCTAAACCACTACCTAAGACAGCAATAGTATTTCCCGACACTTCAAGTGCACCGCGATGACAAATCGCATCCAAACCCAGAGCTAGTCCGCTAGTGACTGTTAAACCATTAATTGCTAATTCGCCAGCGAAATATCTTCCCCATTGTGCACCATATTCACTAAATTCACGGCTACCAACCATGGCAATTTGTGGTGAATGTAATAATTGCCTATTACCCATAACAAATAACAATAATGGTGGTGAACTAATTTGCTTAAGTAACATTGGATAATCGGAATCACAATAAGCGATCAAATGTTTGGCTGGGTAAGGTGTTGCCAACCAATCGAGTATTGGCTCAAAATGAAGATAAGATGTTTCAAAAAAACGATCTTGGAGTGTTTTGGATAAACCTATTTTTTCCAATAACAGCGATACATCTCTTATTTTATTAGGTAGACCAGCACTAAAATAGTGAGCAATTTGCTCGAAATATCCCTTTCTTTTCTGACCAAGCATTGAAATTCGTAACAAAAACTCATATTTACTCATTACAGTCCTTTTTCCTCTACATTGTTGCTTTGTGCCATATCTAGAAGGATTGATTAGATATATTTTAGTAATAGTCAACTAAATCTATTCATAGGCATAATAAATGTTTACAATGTAGGCGAATTTGAAAAAATACAAAATTGAGGAGTAGATCGAAGAATTTATGGCTATTTTACCGGTATTACGTTTCCCAGACGAACGACTTCGCAAAATTGCAAAGCCTGTCTCTAATTTTACACCAGAGCTACAAAACATTATCGATAACATGACTGAAACCATGTATGCCGAAAATGGTATTGGACTTGCAGCTACACAAGTAGATGTACATGAGCAGATTATTGTGATTGATGTGTCGGAAGATAGAAGCCAACTTTATGTGATTATCAATCCTGAGGTGATAAGCCAAGAAGGTGAAACTGGCATTGAAGAGGGATGTTTGTCGATACCTGACTGCCGTGGATTTGTTCCAAGATCAGAAAAAATCAAAATCAAGGCATTAGATCGTAATGGTAAACCTTATGAAATCGATGCTGATGAACTATTGGCAATTTGTATCCAACATGAAATGGATCACTTAAAAGGTAAACTCTTTGTCGATTATCTCTCGCCATTAAAGCGTCAACGTATTGAGCAAAAGATGAAAAAGCTAGCTCGTGAAGAGCAGAAGAATCGATAAATTAAACCGCCATTAATTTGGCGGTTTTTTATTTAAGCTTTCATTATTTAGCTACAATCACCATAGCAGGTCGGATAAGTCGACCGTTAAGTGTATAGCCTTTTTGGATAGTATTGACGATTTGACCTGATTGGTGTTCTGGTGATTCAACCATACTAATCGCTTGATGTAGATCTGGATTTAATTGTGAATCAGAAGTATTTATCACTTCAATACCAAATTTTTTGACCGTATCTAAAAACGATTTTAATGTTAACTCTAATCCTTCAACAGTTGCTTTATGTTCTGGATTATTTTTATCTGTAGATTCTAATGCGCGCTCAAGATTATCAATTACAGGTAAAAGCTCATTTGAGAATTTCTCAAGAGCATATTTACGTGCTTTATCCACATCTTGCTCAACACGTTTGCGCACGTTATCAATTTCAGCTCGAGCACGAATCATTGCTTCACTCTCATTTTTTTTAGCAATTTCTAATGCTTGTTCAAGTTCAGCAATACGGGTATCTTTGGCCTTTAACTGGTCTTCAACACTTGGTTGAGATGGCGTTTGTTCTTCAGTAGTTTGCTCAGCTGGGACTTCAATGTTTGTTTCATTTTCTGACATATTATTCTCTTGTTCAGTCATACGGTACTCCAAATTTAGTCGAAAACTTAATGAATAACAGTTATTATGGGGGCAATTTTTATTATTACAAGTTTAACGATAAGATGATATCGTGTTTTTTAATCGGTAACTAAAAAATCTTTATATTTAAGTTAAAAAAACAAGGATATTTTATGGGTATACCATTTAAATGTGTTGGTTTGGTTGGGATTCCACGTAAATTAGAGGCGATTGAAACTCATCAGGTTCTATATGACTGGCTAGTTAACTTAGGTATTCAAGTTTTAGTTGAAGATCGGTTAGCGCAGTATATAAAATTTCCTAGTAGTGTATACGCAACTTTAGATACGATTGGTGAGCAAGCCGACTTAGCCATTGTTGTCGGTGGTGATGGTAATATGCTACGTTCGGCACGTCAATTGTCGCACTATAAAATTAAAGTGATTGGAGTAAATCGAGGTAATTTAGGCTTTTTAACCGATATTTCCCATGATCATGTTATTGAGCAATTAACTCCTGTTATCAAAGGGGACTATGATGATGATCCTCGGTTTTTATTGGAAGTGTCTATCTACAGTGATGGTCGGTTAATTAATTCTGGTTTTGCTGTAAATGAAATTGTAGTTACACCTAATACTGTTGCGCATATGATTGATTATGATGTGTATATCAATGAGCGCAATGCATTTTCACAACGAGCTGATGGTTTAATTATTGCAACGCCCACAGGATCGACTGCTTACTCGTTATCAGCTGGTGGGCCAATCCTTGCACCTCATTTAGATGCGTTAATTATCACACCAATGTTTCCACACTCTTTAGCGGTCAGACCATTAGTGATTAAGAGTGATAATCCTATCCATCTTAAATTTCCAACAACAGCTTTGGATCTTAATGTTGCTTGCGATAGCCAAATTATCTTGCCAGTTAAACCAACACAAGAGGTAATTATTCGTCGCTCAGATTATGAGTTTAATTTAATTCACTCTAAGGATTATGATTATTTTAATAATCTTTCAAGCAAACTAGGTTGGTCACAAAAGATGTTTTGAATTTAATCATTATGTTAAGAAAATTATCATTTAAAGGGAAACTATCTTTAAATGATAAATGTTAACACGTAAACAGATAAAGAAGAGAATATGGCGGCGATAACATCGTCGACCATAATACCAAAACCGCCCGGCACACGCTTATCAAACCAACGAATAGGCCAAGGTTTGGCCATATCAAACAATCTAAATGCGACAAAAGCAATCGTCACCCATAGTATTGAAAATTGAGGAATGAAATACAGCGTTATCCACATACCGACAAATTCATCCCAAACAATATGACCCGAATCATGAGTATGGGTATCATCCGACGTTTTTTGGCAAATATAACAACCAAACACAAACGTCACTAAAATAAAAACCCAATATAAAGTAGGTTGTAAACCCAAAAATAAAAGCCACAGTGGTATCGCCATTAATGATCCCATAGTACCAGGCATAATTGGCGATAGCCCACTGCCTAATCCGACCGCTAAAAAATGAATTGGATTTGTGAGTTTTAGGTATTTTTTAAAATCTTTATTGCGCGCTTGTTTCGTCATTCTGATGATAATCGGTTGATAAAATTATGCCGACTTGAGGTCGGCAAAAAATTTGCTTAGCTAGCTTTAGCCAGCACTTATAATATTTAGCTATATTATTAGTCTTTAGCTAAGGTTGCAACCATTACTGCTTTGATCGTGTGCAGGCGATTTTCGGCTTCATCAAAAACGATGCTATGTTTAGATTCAAAGACTTCATTTGTCACTTCTAAACCGTTTTTCAAACCATACTGGGCAGCCATTTGTTGACCTACTGTGGTATTCATATCATGGAAAGCCGGTAAGCAATGCATAAATTTAACATTTGGATTCTCTGTTAATTTAATTACATTTTGATTGACTTGGTATGGGGTTAATAATTTTACTCGCTCATCCCACACTTCTTTCGGTTCGCCCATGGAAACCCATACATCGGTATAAAGAAAATCAACACCTTTCACACCTTCAGCGACATCTTCAGTTAAAACGATTTTAGCGCCTGTTGTTTTAGCTATCTCTTGGCACTTTTGGACAAGCTCTGATTCAGGTTGGCACGCTTTAGGCGCCACTAGTCTGATCTCCATACCCATTAAGGCAGCACCTTCCATTAACGAATTGCCCATGTTATTACGAGCATCGCCTAAATAAGCAAATTTAACGCTATTAAGTGGGCGCTCGCCGATATGCTCTTTCATGGTCATAAAATCTGCTAAAATTTGCGTTGGATGCGCTTCAGTCGTTAAACCATTCCAAACCGGCACACCGGCATATTTTGCCAAAGTTTCAACAATATCTTGCCCATAACCTCGATACTCAATACCGTCATACATGCGTCCGAGCACTCGAGCTGTATCAGCAATCGACTCTTTATGCCCAATTTGGCTACCACTTGGCCCTAGATAGGTGACTTGAGCGCCTTGATCATATGCACCGACTTCAAAAGCACAACGAGTACGGGTTGAATCTTTTTCAAAAATTAAGGCAATATTTTTGCCAACCAAATGTTGTTTTTCGTTACCTTGTTTTTTTGCTTTTTTTAATTCAATAGCAAGCTGAATCAGCTGGTTAATTTCTGCTGGGGTAAAGTCGAGTAAACGTAAAAAATGACGTTGATAAAAACCATACATATTGAGCTCCTGATAGCGGTAAATATTGATACGATTCTATTTGAATAATTATGCAATTTCAAGTTAAACGTTTTAAATTTATAAAATGTCCTTTTTAGTTATTGAATTGTCTAAAAAATTAGATTTTATTATTCAATTATTTTTTATAATAACGCTTTTTTTGTTTAAAAAATTGTAATAAAATGACCAATTAATGAGTTACTGAAAAAGCATTTATGTGAATTATTATTCATAAATAGTGTTTATTTAATCAAAAGGTCTCTTAGCCATGCAAACTTATGCCCTCCTTATATTACAAGACGGTTCACAATTTATCGGTAAATCAATCGGTGCTGATGGAGAAACTGTTGGTGAGGTTGTTTTTAATACCTCAATGACTGGTTATCAAGAAATACTCACCGACCCTTCCTATTGCGAGCAATTGGTCACGTTAACTTATCCCCATATAGGTAATGTCGGTACTAACAATGCCGATGCTGAATCTAATCAAGTTTATGCAAAAGGGCTGATTATTCGTGATTTACCACTATTAGCCAGCAATTATCGCAATGAGCTCGATCTTTCGAGTTATTTAAAACAGCATAATGTTATTGCCATTGCCGATATCGATACTCGCCGTTTAACTCGAATCTTGCGTGAAAAAGGGGCTCAGCATGGTGTGATTATCACGGCAAACGATAGAGAAACTTTACTTGAAAAAGCCGATACCGCTAAACAAATGGCGATCGATTTTAAAGGATTATCCGGACTGGACTTAGCCCAAAAAGTCACCTGCACAAAAAGCTATTTGTGGACACAAGGTGTATGGACAAGAGAGCAAGAACAGCCAGCGGCAAAAAACGCTTTGCCTTATCATGTTGTGGCTTATGATTTTGGCGTAAAACGTAATATCTTACGGATGTTAGTTGAACGGGGTTGTAAATTGACCATTGTTCCGGCCAAAACCTCTGCGCAGGAGGTATTAGCATTAAATCCTGACGGTATATTCCTATCAAATGGTCCCGGTGATCCGGCACCTTGTACTTATGCCATTGATGCCATTAAACAGTTTTTAGCCACTGACATACCGATATTTGGTATCTGTTTAGGGCATCAACTGTTAGCGTTGGCTTGTGGTGCAAAAACCATAAAAATGAAATTTGGGCATCATGGTGGTAATCATCCGGTTAAGGATCTTGAAAATAATCGAGTCATGATTACCGCCCAAAATCATGGTTTTGCCGTTGATGAAATGAGTTTACCGACTCACTTACGTGTGACGCATAAATCACTGTTCGACGGTTCGCTACAAGGTATTCATCATAATCAAAAATCCGCTTTTAGCTTTCAAGGTCACCCCGAAGCGAGTCCCGGGCCTCACGATGCCGCCCCACTGTTTGATCACTTTATCGAATTAATTAAAATTTATAAGCAGGAGCAATAACATGCCTAAGCGAACAGATATTAATAGCATTCTCATTATTGGCGCTGGCCCAATTGTTATTGGTCAAGCCTGTGAATTTGATTATTCCGGTGCTCAAGCTTGTAAGGCTCTGCGTGAAGAAGGTTATCGGGTTATTTTAGTCAATTCTAACCCTGCCACCATTATGACCGATCCGGAAATGGCGGATGCAACCTATATTGAGCCTATTGATTGGACAACGGTGAGTAAAATTATTGAACAAGAAAGACCCGATGCCATTTTGCCCACCATGGGCGGACAAACAGCTCTCAATTGTGCCTTAGAACTGGATAAAAGAGGCATTTTAAAACAATTTAATGTCGAAATGATCGGCGCTACCGCTGATGCAATTGATAAAGCTGAAGATCGCAAACGTTTTGATCAAGCTATGAAAAAAATTGGTCTTGATACCGCCCGTTCTGGCATTGCTCACTCATTAAAAGAGGCTTATGCGGTACTTGAACAAGTTGGCTTTCCTTGCATTATCCGCCCTTCTTTTACTATGGGGGGAACCGGTGGCGGGATTGCTTATAACACTCAAGAATTTGATGAAATTTGTACCCGAGGACTTGATCTGTCACCCACCAATGAACTCCTCATTGATGAGTCATTAATTGGTTGGAAAGAGTACGAAATGGAGGTGGTACGAGATAAAAATGATAACTGCATCATCGTCTGTTCGATTGAAAATGTTGACCCTATGGGCATTCATACCGGGGATTCCATTACCGTTGCGCCAGCTCAAACACTAACGGATAAAGAGTATCAAATCATGCGTAACGCATCGATAGCGGTACTTCGTGAAATTGGCGTTGAAACAGGTGGTTCGAATGTACAATTTTCGGTTGATCCTAAAACCGGACGCTTGATTGTGATTGAAATGAATCCAAGGGTATCACGTTCATCAGCATTAGCATCTAAAGCAACCGGTTTTCCAATCGCAAAAATTGCGGCCAAACTTGCGGTTGGCTATACCCTTGATGAGCTATCTAATGATATTACCGGAGGTAAAACGCCAGCGTCATTTGAGCCTTCGATCGACTATGTGGTGACAAAAATACCCCGCTTTAATTTCGAAAAGTTTGCTGGGTGTAATGATCGTCTAACAACCCAAATGAAATCAGTGGGTGAAGTGATGGCTATTGGGCGGACTTTTCAAGAATCATTGCAAAAAGCGCTACGAGGGCTTGAAGTCGGTGCCTGTGGTTTTGATCCGAAAATTGACAATTATGATGATGAAAAAAATCTCAGCAAAATACGTTATGAACTGCAAGAAGCGGGCGCTGAACGAATTTGGTATATTGCTGATGCTTTTCGAGCCGGCTTTAGTTTAGATGAAATTTTCACATTAACGAATATCGATCGCTGGTTTTTAGTGCAAATTGAAGAACTTATCAGCCTTGAAAACCAACTAAAATCGCAATCATTAGCTAGCCTGAATTCAGAATCATTATGGCAACTTAAGCGTAAAGGTTTTTCAGATTTACGTATTGCTAAACTGCTTAATGTTGAAGAACAAGACGTTCGTGATCGACGAAACCAATACGATATTCATCCTGTATATAAACGAGTTGATACCTGCGCAGCAGAGTTCTCGACCGATACAGCTTATCTTTACTCAACCTATGAACAAGAGTGCGAAGCTAAACCACAATTCATTCGCCCTAAGATTATGATATTAGGCGGTGGACCGAATCGAATTGGACAAGGTATTGAGTTTGATTACTGTTGTGTACATGCAGCGCTGGCGCTCCGTGAAGACGGTTATGAAACAATTATGGTTAACTGTAATCCGGAAACGGTATCTACCGATTATGATACCTCAGATCGACTCTACTTTGAGCCAGTCACACTGGAAGATGTGCTTGAAATTGCTCATGTGGAAAAACCAAATGGCGTAATCGTACAATACGGCGGGCAAACACCATTAAAATTAGCCAGAGCGCTTGAAGTCGCTGGGCTACCGATTATTGGTACCTCGCCAGATGCGATAGATCAAGCTGAAGATCGCAAACGTTTTCAGTCGATTGTCGATAAGTTAAAGTTAAAACAGCCAGTTAATGCAACGGTTACCGATATTGAAGATGCGGTGATTAAAGCCGAACAAATTGGCTATCCATTAGTGGTCAGACCGTCTTATGTGCTTGGTGGTCGAGCAATGGAAATTGTGTATAACGAGCAAGATTTAAGACGTTATTTTAAAACCGCAGTCAGTGAATCGAATAATGCTCCAGTACTACTTGATCACTTTTTAGATGATGCTATTGAAGTTGATATTGATGTGATTGCCGACGGCGAGCAAATCGTAATTGGCGGCATTATGGAGCATATTGAACAAGCGGGAATTCACTCGGGTGATTCTGCTTGTTCATTACCAACATATACTTTAAGCCCGGAAATTTTAGACCAATTGCGCAAGCAAGCTAAACAGTTAGCGTTAGAACTTAATGTAAAAGGGCTTATGAATGGGCAATTTGCCATCAAAGATAACCAAATTTATTTGATTGAAATCAACCCTCGAGCCGCTCGCACCGTGCCATTTGTGTCGAAAGCTACCAGTTTGCCATTAGCGAAAATTGCTGCACGAGTTATGACAGGGCAATCACTGGCTAAACAAAATATCACCAAAGAAGTCATACCGCCTTATTACTCAGTGAAAGAGGTGGTATTACCGTTTAATAAATTTAGTGGCGTGGACCCAATTTTGGGGCCTGAAATGCGTTCAACCGGTGAAGTGATGGGAATTGGTAAAACCTTTGCCGAAGCCTTTGCCAAAGCACAACTTGGAAGCTTATCAAGTATGAAAAAATCGGGAAAAGCTTTGTTATCTGTTCGTGATCAAGACAAAACTCGCTTGTTAGCGATCGCTAAACGATTAATTGCGCATGGTTTTAGTATTGATGCTACTTTGGGCACCGCTAAGGCATTACAACAAGCAGGCATACCCTGCCAAATCGTCAAAAAAGAGAACGAAGGACGCCCCAATATTCATGACCATATTAAAAATGGCGAATATAGCTATATTCTCAATACCACATCTGGACGGCCTGCTATTGAGGCATCGAAAATCCTACGCCGTAGTGCTATTCAATATAAAGTTCATTACGATACCACGATGAATGCGGCCTATGCCACAACGTCGGCGCTTGATTATGATCCAGCTCATAGCGTGAAACCATTACAGGCACTTTATCAATAGAGACGAGTAAGGCTCGTCTCTTTTCACTAATCTGGTTTACGGTGTTGTACAAATAAGATCTCTTATTCACCTGAAAAAATATTTCTTTTTCCTTTGAACTATTTTATCTAATTAGGAGAGTTTGAGCATAATCAACGATAATTAATGTAAAAAATATTGAGGAGTGTATACCATTTCGTATAAAAATCGTCCTTATTTGTTAAGGAATGTGTAAAAATAGGACGTTTAGGCTAGAAGGGTATTGCTTTATTATTTTATTACTATAATATAGCCACCTCTTTGACGCGGGGTGGAGCAGCTTGGTAGCTCGTCGGGCTCATAACCCGAAGGTCGTTGGTTCAAATCCAGCCCCCGCAACCAATTCTTTTAAACCTATCCTAACTTATTCTTAATAATTTACTATCCTGACTTTGGTATACTGCAAGGGTTTAGCATTAAAATCGAGCTGGCATCTTTTAATCATTGATACATAACCTAATTATAATTAAAAATACTGTTATGCAAGTTACATACATTACTCTCTATCTTTGAGAAAAGTTAATTCAGAATATCAATATAATGGTTAGCAGAACATTAAGAATCGTGTGTTACTTATTAAATAAGAGAATAAACGAGAGGCATAATTCTATATTTAGCTATTAAATGAGTTTTCTGCAACCACTACTAGAATATTGGCTTCTTTAGATTATTGGTGTGATTGGCAGAATTATCACAATTTGATTGGCCATATTCGATTTACGATAGGTATAGCAAGCAATTAAATCAATATTTTGCATAACTATTTAAACGAAGCTATGTAAGGATGGATCATGATATTGAGTAAACATATTGATCCTTAAATTATTAAATATGAAATATTAGTTTTTTTATCAAAAGTAATTAGTTTATTAATATTAAGGAAGATCATTAAAATTAATGATCTTCATATATGATTAGCGTTCTATATTATTTATTATTTATTGGTTTTCTTAAAAAGATGCCATATGAAATTGCACCTAAAATAAGTAAACATGCACCTAATATAAATACATAACCGAAACTACCGGTTATATCAAGTATGATACCTGTTACAATTGGTGCCATTGCTGCACCTAAAAAGCCGCCAAAGTTCTGAATTGCACCTAATGAACCGACTTGGTGACTAGGTGCTACATCAGCAGCTAATGTCCATATAACGCCTGATGGGAGTTGAGAAGCAAAATAACCAATAGATAAAAGAACAATACTAAGTACAGTATTATCAATAAAAGCAATGGGTGCGACTGAAGCGGCTGCAAGTATAGCTCCACCAACAATAGGAATTTTTCTTGCATTTATTGGTTGAAAACCTCGTCGTATAGCGAAATCAGAAATAATTCCACCGAGTAGAACACCTATAATACCGCAGAAAAAAGGAATTGATGCAATCCATCCCATTTGTTTTAAAGTAAAGCCTTGTTCTTTTTCTAAGTAACTAGGTAACCATGTTAAGTAAACCCAAATAGTAAACATAATTCCAAAATTACCGAGAATCATAAACCAAGTCATTTTTTGTTTTAATAAATCTCCCCATGATGCTTGAGATTCTTTTCTTTTTGGTTCTTCTGCATTAGATTTACCTTTTATTAGCGTAATTTCTTCCGGTGTTGGGTTCCGATATACTTTTAACCAAACAAGCATGACAAGTAATCCAAATACACCAATGATTATAAACATACCACGCCAACTCATCGTTAACATAAGAATGGTTAATAGTGGCGGAGCAATAGCATTAGCTATTTGTGAACCAGTATTAATTATGGATACAGGGACACCTCGTTCTTCTTTTGAGAACCATGTTTCAGTTGTTTTTAATCCTGAGGTAAAGAAAGGTGATTCAACAACACCTAACACTACTCTCATGGCATAAAACATTGAATAGCTATTTAAAAAGCCGCAAAGGATGGTAACTAAAGACCATAGGCCAGACGCCCAAGCAAACATTTTTTTAGGACCAAATTTATCCACCAACCAACCTGCAGGTAAGTTAGCTAGCGCGTATGGCCAGAGGAATGCCGATAATAAAAATCCCATTTGGGTTTGAGATAACCCAAACTCCTGAGCTATTGTTGTATTTGCAATACTTAAATTTGATCTATCTAAGTAATTGACGATAGCCCCGATTACAAGAAGAATGATGAATCCCCATCTTAGTTTTGGTTTTTGTTGTATTGTCATATCCACACCTTTATTTTAGACAAAACGATCCTATAGACATATCAAAGATATGCCTTTACTTTATTAATATTAATTATTGTTTATTTTTTAGCTTTATTTACTGCTGCTACAAATTTTTTAGCTGCTTGAGTTACTTTACTATAATCATTATCCTTCATAGCTGCTTTGGTAATATAACTAGCGACCCCCACACAAACAGCTCCAGCAGCAAACCATTCATGAACGTTTTCAGGTGTTACACCACCTGTTGGAGAGATTGGAGCATGCTCTAAGGGTGCTAAAACAGATTTGACATAATTTGGATTAACAAACTCAGCTGGAAAGAGTTTCACAATATCAGCTCCAGCTTCTAAAGTATTTTGAATCTCAGTGGGAGTAAAGGCACCGCTCATCGTTATAGCTTGATAACGATTCGCAACTTTAATCATTTCTGGATTTAAGTTAGGGCTAACTAATAATTCCGCTCCTGCTAATATTGCAGCTCGGGCTGTTTCACCATCTAGAACTGTTCCAGCGCCAATTAAAATACCTTTCTTTTTATACTTATCTGATAAATATTTTACTACACCAAGAGCGTTAGGTACTGCCATTGGAATTTCAATAACGGTAATACCACCTTTAATTGCTGCTTCAGCAACTTTTATTGATTCTTCTTCCGTTGCTAATCTCACAATCAATACAATTCCTGAATTAATAATTTTATTCAGATTATCTAATTTACGATACATTCATTATCTCCAATAGTCTGTCTTAATCTTTTAATTGATATAACTTATTTCCAGTAAATCCTAATTTTCTTGAAATTTGCAAAGCTGTTTCTTTAACTGATTTGGCAATAAGTTGTTCTTTATCTTTAGTCATTCCACTATATAAACTGGCAACGCTAAATGATGCAATCGGCTCATTTTCGTGGTTATAGATAGCAGAACTGATGCAATACATTTCTAAATTATCTTCGCGATCATCGATAGCGTAACCACGCTCTCTTGTTTTATCGGCATCTTTTAGAACTTCTTGATGATTTGTATGCGATAGTGGTGTTTTGCTTGGATAAGGTTCTTTTCCTAAAATATCAATAATTTGCTGATTTGAAAATGCGTGAAGCAACCCTTTTCCTAACCCTGTTGTATGTAAATAACGCCTAGAACCCAATTTAGCTGTTGGTTTAATGGTTGAATGATTTTCAGCCTTATCAATATAAACTATTTTGCCTTTATCTTTTACACCAAGAAATACGGTACTACCTGTTTGTCGATTGAGTTCCTGAATAAATGGCCTTGCTGCATCGGCTACACCCATATTAGTAATAACTGAACTACCGATTTCAAATGCTAATAAACTCAAACCATAAGTTTTTTGTTTAATATCTTTTATCTCGATGATTTCCTTATACACTAAAGTTTGTATTAGTTCAAAAGCACTACTCTTAGGTAATTGCAACATTTCGCAAATATTATTGAGTGTTAAATATTTATCACTACTTACAAATAGTAAAAGTAAATCTATTGTTCTTGCTGCCGATTTATTTAATTTTAGTGGTCTATTATCTTGTTTCATAATTTCGCAAATGTGAACTGTGAAGTAGGTTCAATAATTAAACTATATTTCTGTATTTAATATAGCATGTCATATTATTATTGCATTTCCATTTTATATTATATTATTCAATTTATTATTTAGTTCACATTAATGGTTCGCGTTTATGAATAACGGTTCGCAAATGCGAAAAGGAAAGGGTTATGAAAGTTAATACAAGTACAAAGGCTATTTTTCTTATTGGAGCTGCTGGTTCAGGGAAGTCAACCGTAGGAAAATTTTTATCTTCAAAGCTCCACTATTGTTATTTGGATAAAGACATTGTAGCTAACCGCTTTACTGGCGAATTACTTATGTCAAAAGGATATGAACCTACAGCAAGAGATGGATGCGAATTTTATAAAAAAGAAGTTATGAATATTGAATATGATACATTACTGCATATTGCAAGTGAAAATTTGAAACTGGGTAATTCAGTAATACTTGATGCTCCTTTTTTAAGTTATTTTTCTGATGAAAACTATATCAATCAAGTTAAGCAACGATTTAATTGTAGCCAAATGGAATGCTATGTTTTAGAAGTCTTTGTACCAGCTGATGTTTTGAAGCAAAGAATATTAGAACGTAATAATGCTCGTGATACATGGAAATTAGATAATTGGGATACATTTATTGAAAGTTTAAATCAAAAACGATGTCTATGGAAAGATGTAAATTATATCCGTTATGATAATAGTGCACCGGAAATAGATGAATATACTCTTTTAAAACACTTTAATTAGATTATGAGATTAATATATAATTATTATATACTTTTGTCTTTGACGCAGGGGAGCAGCTTGGTAGTACGTTGGGATCATAAGATCACTGGTTCAAATTCTGCTCCTGCATTAATTCTTTTATATTTATTATAGCTTTTCTTACTTAAAATTTTATTGTTTATACTGATTTTGGTACTGCAAGTAACGTTGATACCGCTTCACTAATTCTTCTAGCGATATAGCTATTATTCATGGTGTACAAATGGATACCGTCAACATTTTGTGAAACTAAATCAACAATCTGATCGATAGCATAAGCAATACCGGCGTCACGGAATGCATCAGGGTGATACTCATATTTCTCCATCATCTGTTTGAATTTCTTCGGTAGATTTACGCCACACATCGATACCATACGTTCAATTTGGTTTTTGTTCGTTACCGGCATAATCCCTGCTTCAATTGGTACATTAATCCCCATATCACGGGCTTTGTCTAAGAAAGTGTAAAAATAGTCGTTATCAAAAAATAGCTGTGATATCAGTTGATCTGTTCCGGCACTCACCTTTTCTTTTAAATGTATTAAATCTTGTTTTAGCGTTGATGCTTCAAGATGTCCTTCAGGATAACAGGCCCCAATCACATTAAAATCACCATTTTCTTTAATAAATGAAACCAGCTCGCTGGCATAGCGAAAATCATCTTTAGGTGTAACTGTCGGGCTAATATCACCTCGCAATGCAAGCACATTATCGATACCGGCACATTTGAGATCATGAAGAATTTTCTGCATTTCTGCTTTATCAAAATTAATTCCTGGCAAATGAGCAACACTTTCAATGCCATAAGTATGTTTGACAGCGTGGGCGATATCAATTGTCGTTTGACCATTCAAACTACCACCAGCGCCATAAGTAACACTGATAAAATCAGGTTTGAAGTAACCAAGTTCACGCAATGTGCTATAGATTGTCTCTAAAGGTGACGTTTTTTTAGGGGGAAAAACTTCAAAAGAGAACACGGTTTTTTTATTAAAGAGTAAATTTGTTTTCATCTGTATCATCCATTGGTGTGATTACTATTATCCTTACTGACATTTCCGCCGCCAAAATCGGCGGCGGAAATTAAGGTAAAGCAAATTAATTAACGCTGTTAATTAAGTGTTTTTCGAACTTCTAATGTTGCTTGAACTAAATGTTCTAAACTTGCAACAACTTCTTTCTCACCACGAGTTTTTAAACCACAATCCGGATTAATCCAAAGTTTTTGCTTGTCAATTTTTGCCAGTAACTTCTCAATTGTTGCTTTGATTTCAGCAACCGGTGGTACACGTGGTGAATGGATATCATAAACACCCGGTCCAACTTCAGTTTTAAAATTATTGGCTTTAAGCACATCAATCAATTGTAGATTAGAACGTGATGCTTCAAATGAAATCACATCAGCATCCATGGCATCGATATCTTTGATAATGTCAGCAAATTCGCTATAACACATATGTGTATGAATTTGTGTATCAGCTTGTACTTTGCTGTGCACTAGTCTAAATGCCGGAATAGCCCAATCCAGATATTCACTATTCCAATCAGCTTTACGTAATGGTAATTTCTCTTTTAACGCCGCTTCATCAATTTGGATGACTTTGATGCCGGCCGCTTCAAGATCTAACACTTCATCACTGATTGCTAAACCAATTTGGAATACAGACTCTTTTTGTGAAATATCTTCACGAGGGAACGACCAGTTAAGGATCGTCACTGGGCCAGTTAACATGCCTTTAACTGGTTTGTCAGTTAGGCTTTGTGCATATTGTGAATATTCAACGGTAATTGGTTTAGAGCGTGAAATATCACCCCATACAATTGGCGGCTTAACACAACGAGTACCATAAGATTGCACCCATGCTTTTTCAGTAAAGACAAAACCATTTAAGCTTTCACCAAAATACTCAACCATGTCATTACGTTCAAATTCGCCGTGAACTAACACATCAATACCAATCTGTTCTTGAAGCTTGATGCATTCTGCAATTTTTTGTTTGTTAAACTCGGTATATTCATTTAAGCAAATTTCACCTTTCTTGAATTTTGCACGGTTTAAACGTACATCAGGTGTTTGCGGAAATGAACCAATCGTTGTTGTAGGTAATAATGGCAAATTAAAGGCTTTTTTCTGTGCTGCTTCACGTACTGAAAATTCCGGTAGACGAGTAAAATCAGACGCTTTTAAAGCCGAAACTTTTTGACGTACCGCTTGATTTGCTCCTTCACGCTCACGCGTAAATAGGGTTTGATTTGCTTTGTAAGCCGGACTATTTTCAAAATTCGAGTCTTTGACTAATTCACCAAGTTCAGCTAACTCTTGTAGTTTTTCTTGAGCAAAAGCAAAATAAGCACGTTGTTGAATCGTTAATTTAGTTTCGTTTTGTAATGTATAAGGTACGTGGAGTAAAGAACACGAAGTATTAATCACAATGTTTGCCGCTTTTTGCTTAATTTTTGCGACTAATTCCAATGTTTTTTTATAATTATTTTTCCAAATATTTTTACCATTTACCACACCAGCAAATAACACTTTATCAGCCGGGAAACCATGACTTTCAAGTAATGCTAAGGATTGTTTACCTTCAACAAAATCAAGTCCGATACCGTCAAATGGTAACGCCACTAATTGTTGGTAACAATCACGCACATCGCCAAAGTAAGTTTGTAAAACCACTTTGGTTGTACCTTTAACGGATAAAATTGACTGATAAAGCTCATTGAATAGAGAAATATCTTCATGAGTTAAATCCGTCACTAAAATTGGCTCATCAATTTGTATCCACTGCGCACCAAGTGCAGTAAATTTCTGAATAATTTCTTGATAGGCTTTAATAATATCGGCTTTAAAATCAACTAGCTGTTTATTACCTAAATACTGTGCTAATTTGAAAAAGGTTAATGCGCCAATCACAACCGGTTTGGTTTGAATACCTAATGCTTTGGCTTCTTGATATTCGTCAAAAGGTTTTGTGCTGGCTAGTTTTATTTGTAGTGAATCTTCAATTTCAGGCACTAAGTAGTGATAGTTGGTGTTAAACCATTTTTTCATTGCCAGCGCTCGCACATCACCTTTTTCACCTTGATAACCACGCGCCATGGCAAAATAACGATCGAGTTCAGGTAAGCCTAAATCTTGATAACGTTTTGGGATAACATTCAGTAAACAGGCCGTATCTAATACTGCATCATAAAATGAAAAGTCATTAGATGAGATTAAAGCAATTTTATGTGATGCTTGTTGTTGTAGATGTTCAGCACGTAGGGCTTTTGCTTCATTTAATAATTCAGCTTGGGTTTTGTTACCTTTAAAATAAGCTTCGGTTGCAAATTTAAGCTCACGAAGTTTACCAACACGAGGATATCCAATAACTGCAGTATTCATTTTCTTTTCCTTATTTAGCATTTAGCACTTTTCTTTAGTGGTTAAAAAGATAGCAAAAAAAAATGTTATTGAATAATTCTAGTTTTTTATCAAAAGATATAGTTTTTAACTATATCAAAAGGTATAAAAAAATCCCTCTGTTTTTCAACAGAAGGATTGAAATAGATGAAAATTAATAAATTAACTACTGGCGCCATTCGCCACGAATTGGTCTTGAAAAATGAGCAAGCACAGCGATCATACAGATTTCAATCGATACACCCCAATAGATATGCCCTAAAATTTCACTCCAAAGTTCATAACCATTTAGGTTCCATAACCAACCAACGGTGCCTTCCGGATCATAAGCGGGATGACGAAAACCTAATAGCGGAATTAAAAAACCGTGCATCATAACGGTAATGATAATGCCATAAAATGCACCATACCATAATCGAATATTATTCCAAAAGTAGGCAATAAATACATAAACGAAGGCAAAGGCAAAACTAAATAACCAGTGATAAAGTGTTACTGCGCCCGAAACGATTGCCGTTTGGTAAACATAATCAAGTGAATGAGAATTAATGCCTAACCAACCAAGCCATGCATCAATGTGTGCCGCAGGTGGTGAAATTTCCCCAGGAACACGAGGAGGCATATTAACTTCAGAACCCCATTTAACCAGTGCGCTAATGAATCCACCAATCAGAGTAGTCCAAACAATAATTTGTCGATTTATTTTATTTCCAAACATTTAATAATACCTTTATAGTTTAAAAGCTTGTAAATTATATCCGTAAGCAACCGTGGAAGAAAGGGGAATAAGCTGAATTGACCGAGTGTAAAAGTTATTGTTATAATTGGTAAAAATTATTTATTAAGCGTCTTTTAATAGCATCCTAAAAAGTAGCAAATAAATTATCCATGGATTTAGGTTATGAATGTCGAAATTGTACAATTTCCTGCTACACAATTAGCCGTCATTGAACATTATGGTTCACCTTTATTAGAGAATAACACTCTAAATAAATTCATTAAATGGCGACAAGAAAACAATTTTTTAGATAGTCAAAAGTATCAAAGTTATGGTATTCATTATACCAATCCCAACACGACGCCTCTCAATGAGCATCATGTCGATTTTGCAATATCGATAAATTGCACAATTCCCCCAAATGATTATGGAATCATCAATAAAAAAATACCACAACTTCGTTGTGCCAAGGCAAGGGATATTGGCTCTAGAGAAAATAATCAAGCCATTATTTACTTACTTGAAACATGGCTTCCGCAAAGTGGCGAGCGAATAGGGAACTTTCCTCCAATTTTCCATTATGTAAATGTCGGTTTAAACATTCAACCACAAGAGATGATCACTGATGTTTATTTGCCTTTAGCGTAAATTAATTATTATCTTTTTAAAAATTAACGCTTATAAAAATAATTAACTGTATTTATTTACAGTGTTTTTGCTGTTATACTGCCAATATGGTAACCAACCTTATGTATTAATTTATTATGATAACGCAATTGACTATTAATAATTTTGCTATCGTCGATCAGTTGTTAGTTGATTTTACAACAGGGATGACCGCAATTACGGGTGAAACAGGCGCAGGTAAATCGATTGCGATCGATGCATTAGGGCTTTGTTTAGGAAATCGTTCTGATGCTTCAGCTATTCGTAATGGAGCTGATCGGGTTGATATTTCAGCCAGTTTTGTTCTTGATGATACTCCAGCAGCATACTCCTGGTTAACCGAAAATCAACTTGATGAAGGTAATGAATGTATTTTAAGAAGAGTTATCAATCAAGATGGGCGTTCGAAAGCATTTATTAATGGGCGTGCTGTTCCTATCTCACAATTAAAAGATTTAGGACAAATGTTAATACAAATTCATGGCCAACATGAACATCAGCGTTTATTACGAAGTGATTATCAACAAATTTTACTTAATCATTATATGAATGAGCCGACACTATTGTCGAATATGCAACAAGCTTATAAACAATGGAAATCTGCAAGCCAAGCTTATCAACAATATCTTTCTTCCAAACAAGAGCGTGATGCTCATGTTCAGTTATTACAATATCAATTAAAAGAGTTAAATGAATTTTCACCAATTGAAGGTGAATATCAACAAATCGATGAAGAATATAAAAAATTATCCAATAGCGAACAGCTAATTAATCTTAGCCAACAATCTATCATGCTATTAGATGAAGCAGACGAATATAATGTCAGCAACATGCTTAATAGTGTTAAACAAAGTATTCATGAGTTGGTCGCATTAGATCCTTCACTAAATGATGTTTTAGCTATGTTAGAAGATGCCGCTATTCAAATTAAAGAAGCTAGCTATGAATTACGCCATTATAGTGAGAGCTTAGAGCTCGATCCGGCAAGAGTGATGCAACTTGAACAACGCTTGTCTAAACAAATTGCTTTAGCGCGAAAACATCATGTTTCTCCTGAAGCATTACCTGAGTTACATCAAAATTTACTTAATGAATTTAAGCAGATTAATCAACAAGATGAACAAGGTGAACAGTTAAAAGAAGAGATCAAAAAGTATCAACAAATTGCGATAGAGCTGGCTGCAAAATTGCATCAAAAACGATTAACAGTGAGTAAAACGTTGGCTAAAAAAGTAATGGCTATTATGCACGATTTATCTATGCCAAACGGTCAATTCAGTATAGATGTTATATTTGATGAAAATCGATTAAGTGAAGATGGCGCAGACCAAGTTTCTTTTTTAGTGAGTACTAATGCTGGGCAAGTAGTGCAGCCATTAGTCAAAGTTGCATCTGGTGGTGAATTGTCTCGTATCGCACTAGCCATACAGGTTTTGACCGCGCAAAAAATGGATACCCCAGCGTTGATTTTTGATGAAATTGATGTCGGTATTAGTGGACCAACAGCGGCTAAGGTTGGGCAACTGTTAAGGCAACTTGGTGAGTCAACACAAGTCATTACGGTAACGCATTTACCACAGGTAGCGGGTCAAGCTAATCAGCACTATTTTGTCAGTAAGCAAACGAATGGTAAACAAACATCGACAGATATGCAAAGATTAGATGAAAACGGACGTTTAAATGAACTTGCTCGGTTGTTAGGTGGGGATAAAATTACAGATGCAACACTTGCCAATGCGAAAGAGTTACTTATTATCTAATTTAATTATGGTAATATATCGCCTTTAATTGGGATCGGAGAATAACGAGATCATGAGTCTATCTGGTAAACATATTTTATTAGGGATAACTGGTGGCATTGCTGCTTACAAATGCCCTGATCTTGTCCGCCATCTAAAAAAAGCAGGTGCGCAGGTACATGTGGTATTAACTGAGTCAGCGAGCCATTTTGTCACGCCAATGACATTGCAAGCATTGTCTGGTAATACGGTATCAAGTGATTTATTTGACCCTTCTGCTGAACTATCGATGAGTCATATTGAATTAGCTAAATGGGCTGATTTGGTATTAATTGCTCCCGCTACGGCAAATATCATTGCGAAAATGGCAAATGGTATTGCTGATGATCTTTTATCAACAGTGTGTCTTGCAACACCAGCTAAAATTGCCATAGCGCCAGCTATGAACCAACAGATGTATAAAGCTGCTGCAACTCAACAGAACTTAGCGACATTAGCTTCGCGAAATACCTTAATTTGGGGTCCTGATGATGGTTTTCAAGCTTGTGGTGATTTTGGCCCAGGGCGAATGGTTGAACCTGCAACTATTGTTAAGCATGTTGAGAAGTATTTTTCAGCAACGTCAACACTTGCTGGAACCGAGATTACTATTACTGCGGGCCCAACCATTGAAGAGCTTGATCCAGTACGCTATATCAGTAATTACAGTTCAGGTAAAATGGGTTATGCTATTGCTCAGGCAGCGGCTGAAATTGGAGCAACAGTAAACTTAATCAGTGGCCCAGTTAATTTAGCAACTCCAAATAATGTGAATCGCATTAATGTAAAAAGTGCTAATGAGATGTATGATGTGGCATTAAAGTTTGCTAAAAAATCATCAATTTTTATTTCTTGTGCTGCTGTTGCTGATTATAGAGCTGAAACTATTGCCACGAAAAAAATTAAAAAAACCGATGATAGTAATGAACTTGTTATTAAATTAGTTAAAAATCCTGATATTGTTGCCAACATTGCTTCATTAAAGAAAGGACGTCCGTTTGTTGTAGGCTTTGCCGCTGAAACCAATAACATAAAGGCTTATGCCCTTAAAAAATTAACCACTAAGAACTTAGATTTGATTTGTGCTAATGATGTGTCTGACAAGAAAATAGGCTTTAATTCTGATCAAAACGCATTAACCCTTTATTGGCAAAATGGTGAACAAACGTTACCATTAAGCAATAAGCAAGAATTAGCAAAAGAATTACTTCAAGCAGTTATAACACGATATAAAGCGAGTCATGATGAAAAGAAAAATTGATATAAAAGTATTAGATAAACGTTTAGGTAACGAGTTTCCACTGCCAACTTACGCAACTGAAGGTTCCGCAGGTATTGATTTAAGAGCGATGTTTGATAAAACAACCGAAATCAAAGCAGGCGAAACAATCTTAACCCCAACCGGATTATCAATGCATATTGCTGACCCTAGTTTAGCTGCATTAGTATTACCTCGTTCAGGCCTTGGTTCAAAAAATGGTATTGTCCTTGGTAATTTAGTCGGTTTAATTGATTCCGATTATCAAGGACAGTTGTTTGTTCCCCTTTGGAACCGAAGTCAAAACCCATTTGTTATTGAGCCAGGTGATCGTATTGCTCAATTAATTATTGTGCCAGTCGTGCAAGCAGAATTTAATATTGTTGATGATTTTATCGAATCAGCGCGTGGCGAAGGTGGATTTGGGCATTCAGGTAAGAAATAATCGTGAGTAGCAAAAATAAAAATCGTAAAGAAGATATACTTCAAGCATTAGCAACAATGCTTGAATCCAATGAGGGAACACAACGAATAACTACTGCTAAATTAGCTGCAACTGTTGGTGTTTCTGAAGCGGCATTGTATAGGCATTTTCCAAGTAAAACTAAAATGTTTGAAAGTTTGATCGTTTATATTGAAGACATTTTGCTTTCTCGCATCAATGTGATTTTGCAAGATGAACCAAAAACATTTACGCGGCTTCAACTTATTTTGGCTTTAATCCTTGGTTTTTCTGAAAAGAATCCTGGGTTGACTCGGATTATGACTGGCCATGCGTTAATGTTTGAGCAAGACCAATTGCAAGAACGAATCAGTCAATTATTTGAACGTATCGAAACGCAGATAAAGCAAGTTATACGAGAAAGAAAAATCCGTGAAGGTGTGGCCTTTACCACTGATGAACGTATTTTATCTAGTCAGTTACTTGCTTTTTGCGAAGGAATGATGGCTCGTTATTCCCGTTCTGGTTTTAAATATCTACCAACAACAAACTTTGAAACCCGTTGGGCTTTATTAGCAAAACAGTTAGTTTAAACCAATTTAATCGCAATTATTCAATTAACTATTTCTGTTATTTTTACAGAGGATAATTTCATGAGTTTTGAAAATATAGTAAACCAGATTTGGTTGTTTATTGAGAAATATGATGGCGTAGTAATCAGTTATATTGCTCATTTTTGTTTTGCCATTCTTATTTTTTTAATTGGTCGAACAATTGCTAAATTTGTTGCTCGTCAATTAAGAAGAATTTTAACTAATCGCCATGTCGATCCGACTGTAGTTAAATTTGTTAGTTCTTTATCTTATTATGCCATTATTGTTATGACGCTAGTTGCCGTGTTAGGTCAACTTGGTGTGCAAACCGCATCAATTGTTGCGGTAATTGGTGCCGCCGGCTTAGCCGTAGGTTTAGCTCTGCAAGGTTCGTTGTCTAATTTTGCAGCTGGTGTCATTTTAATTATCTTTCGCCCATTTAGAGTTGGTGAAACAGTCATTATTAATAATCAGCAAGGTGTTATTGATTCGATTCAAATTTTTTCAACAACTATTGTCACGCCAACGAATGAAATGGTCGTCATTCCAAATGGACAAGTGGTTAGTGCAAATATTATTAACTATACTCGTTTGCCAGAAAGACGTTTAGATATAGTTGTTAATGTGGGATATGATTCTGATATTCAGAAAGTTTATAAAGTATTAAGAGAAGCTGTAAATAAAACTGATAATATTTTAACGAGTAAAGAACCGATTATACGTTTGGATTTGCTGGATGCTTCATCCATGAATTTTAATGTTTTAGTCTGGACGTTAAATGCTAATTATGGACCAGTAAAAGCTGTATTACTTGAGAATATTAAAAATGGGCTAACTGAAAATGGCATTAATATTCCTTACCCAACTATGGATGTAAATCTTAGTTCTCCGTCGTAATTTTCAACTACATTATGTATTCCGTTGTCATTGAACAACGGAATCATTTTTCAAAAATTAGATATCTTGATCCATGTTTAAAGCTGGTTTATCACAATCAGGACAACCAACAATTTTAGCAGGAACACCAGCTACTGTTGTATGTTCAGGAACAGGCTCTAAAACGACTGAACCAGCTCCAATTTTTGCTCCTTTACCTATTTCTATATTTCCTAAAATCGTTGAGTGTGCACCAATCATTACTCCTTCACGAATTTTAGGATGACGATCGCCATTTTCTTTTCCGGTTCCACCTAATGTCACTGATTGTAAAATAGAAACATCATTTTCAATAACTACGGTTTCACCAATGACTATCCCTGTTGCATGGTCAAACATAACACCACAGCCAATTTTAGCTGCTGGATGGATATCAACGCCAAATACAATAGCAATTTGACTCTGTAAAAAAGTTGCTAGTGATTTACGGTTTTGTTTCCAAAGCCAGTGTGCAATTCGATAAGCTTGTAGTGAAAGAAAACCTTTATAATAAAGTAGCGGTGTGGAATAGTAATTGGTTGCTGGATCTCGAATGTAAACAGCAAGTATATCGGTAATCGCGGCATTGATTATGTTGTTATCTGCTTGATAAGCTTGTCTAGCAATTTCTCGAATCTCAATTGCCGGTACAACTTGGGTTGCAAGCTTGTTAGCTAAAATATAACTTAATGCACTACCTAAATTTTCATGATTAAGTAAAGTTGCATGGAAATAGCTTGCTAACATTGGCTCACTTTCAACGAGCTTTGATGCTTCTTCTCGGATTGTCTGCCATAACATGTCCGGTTTAACCACTTTTTTGCTTGTATTCACACCAAGTACCTATATAGATTTAAACGTCAGTCTCAACAATTTATATTGTTTCGCAAACTAAGAATAGAAGCAAGCTTTCTCTATAGATATTATAAAATGGGAACAAATTGTTCCCATTTTATAACATTTAAGAATGATGGTTATTTTTCTGTTTTTTGTTTATTGTCACTTAAAGTAAATGTTGCAATAAATAAAATGACAAATACTATTGCTGCTAGCACATAGAAAGTAGTTGAATATCCTGTTTTATCAAATAACTTACCTACAATCCATGACAATACAATAACACCTACATTTGATGAGATGTTAAATCCAACTAAGTATAGTGTGGATGATAGTCTCGCATCAAAGTTGGCTACAGCGTATTTAAATACTGCTAGAATAAATAGTGGTGTTTCAATTGCGTGGAAAAGTTTAACTAATGAAATTAGATAAACATTATCTAACGTTGCAGATAATGAGATTCGGCATACCATTACCAACGCTGCTGCTAGTAAAGCTTTTTTTGCACCAATTTTATTAATAAAATAGGGTACTAAAATCATACAAGCTGCTTCTAAAAAAACTTGGAAAGAATTTAAATATCCATAAACTTGATAGCCACTTTCTGGTTTATCAAAGAAGCTGGTATAGAAATTTGGGAATAGTTGCTGATCATATATGGTATAAAAGCTATTAGTACCGATTATAAAAAAGACAAATAACCAAAACTTTTTCATACCAAATAGTGAAAAAATTTCACTCATGGTAGGGATAGATGGTTTTTCCATGACGGCTTGTGTTTTACCGTTTGCCAAAGACTCTTGTTTAGGTTTGAAAACTAAATTGATGGTGAAATAGATAGCTGCAACGCCAGATGCCATCCAGAAGTTAATGTGAGGGTTAATGCCAAATAAAATACCAGCAACAAAAGTTGCAGCAGCATAACCAAATGATCCCCAGAATCTTGCTGGCCCAAATTCAAAACCAAATAGACGACTAATTCGCTCGATAAAAGAGTCAATCAAAGCACATCCAGAAATAAAACCAGCACTTAATACTGGGGCACCAATACAGACACCCAAAATAAAATCATTTCGAAGTAAAGGCTCATAGACATAAATTAAAAACGGGCCAATAAGTAACATGATAATACTTTGGAAGGTAATTACCGCTTTACCTATCTGCAATTTATCTTGGATAATGCCATAAAAAATCATAAAAAACATGGCTGCAGCAGAGTTAGCAGAATAAACAACCCCTAATTGTTCACCAGATAAACCAATTTGGCTTTTGAGCCAAATGGCATAAAAAGACCACCAAAGTGACCATGCTGCATAAAAGGTAACAAGATAGCCTGACGAGAACCAATAATTTCTATTTTGTATTATATCTATATTCATTTTCATTCTCTTTTTATGTTGAAGTTTAACGTTAACATGTTAATGTTAACATTATTGTCATAATTGGAATAAAATAGAAACAACCAATTATCATAAATGTTACTTTCCTCACACTTTTTATCATTTTTATTTGTGGTATCATCATACAAAGCTAAAATTTATTATTATTTTTAATGTGAGCAAAAGGATTCAACTATGGCTTCACTCAAGGATGTTGCTAGATTGGCATCAGTTTCATTGATGACGGTTTCTCGAGCAATCAATAATCCTGACAAACTCAATAAAGAAACATATAAAAAAGTGAAGAAAGCTATTGAGGAGCTTAATTATGTGCCGGATTTATCTGCACGAAAGATTCGAGGAGATAATTCTGGCCCTTATGCTATTGGTGTGCTGGCATTAGAAACGGCGACAACGCCATTCTCAGTTGAATTACTTCAAGCAATAGAAAAAACAGCTCAACAACATGGTTGGAATACGTTTATTGTTAATTTATTTGATGATAAAGATGCTGATCATGCGATTAATACTCTTTTATCTTATCGACCTAATGGTATTATTTATACAACAATGGGGTTAAGAAAAGTTCAACTGCCAGATAAATTGCTCGGTAAAAATGTGGTATTAGCAAACTGCATTAGTGATTCTGAGCAGCTTGCTTGTTACATCCCTGATGATTATTCTGGTCAATATCAAGCGATGCAGAATGTAATAAATAAGGGATATAAAAAACCATTATGTATCTATTTATCAGAAAATACTTTAGCGGGTAAAATTAGGCGTAAAGCTGCTGAGCAAGCATGGTTAGATGCTGGCAACGATTTAAACGATATCAAGAGTTATCATACTTTAATGTCACCTGCAAACCTTTCCCTAGAATATATGATGACGATAGAAATTTTGGCAAAACATTGTGTTAAAAAACCAGATTTTGATGTATTAATTTGTGGTAACGATAGAATTGCTTTTGTTGCTTATCAATTTTTACTTGGTAAAGGATTTCATATTCCCAACGATGTTGCGGTTCTTGGTTATGACAATATGGTTGGTACTGGTGAACTTTTTTATCCTTCACTGACTACTGTACAATTACCACATTATGAAATAGGTCAAAAAGCAGCTCTGCATATAATCAATAGTGAAAGTAAAAAAACTATCACTCACATACCATCACCATATTTAGAACGAGAATCTTTATAACGAAAAAACCACCTTAGTTGGTGGTTTTTTTATAAATTATTCATAAATTGATTTTAATTGCCAGCTATCTAATTTGGTAATTTTTGCTTGTCCATTTTCGGCAAATAAGTTAATTAACCTTTTTGCTGGTAATTTAGGATAAATACGGCTTGAGAGGCTATATAAATCTTTATTTATGAAAACTTCGACTGATGATGCATCAACAAAAATATGTAATGTTAGTTTTTTGGTTTTTGGTAATGGCACACTTCGATAACCTTTTAAGTCAATTCCAGAAAGACTTCGGTCTAGAATGATGCGGTTAGCTTGCCGATCAATGTACAATAAGGTTGCTTGCTTACCATCTGGTGTCGCAGCAAGTTGTAATCCAAAACGTTCAGCATTACTATTGACTAAATCAATTTCAACATTAATTTCACAACTAATTGATTCAATTTTGGTATTTTTTAATTCACTATTTAATTCAATATTAGTTAATGATTGTGGTTTTTCGCGAAGTGCCACAAGTTCTTTAATTGGTCGATTACGAACTCTATTTTGTCGATCTAGGATTAATTCGCGTGGTAAAGTAAATGCTCCCATCCATTTATCATGTTTACTTGGCATTTTTGATTCCCACATATCCATCCAACCAAACATAATACGACGACCATCTGCTGCGAGGAATGATTGTGGCGCATAAAAATCGTGACCAAAGTCCATCTCTTGGAATGATTTGATTATTGAAAATGGCTTACCTGGCTGCCAATCTCCAACGATATAGCCAGATTGGAATCGATTTCGATATTGATAACCTTTTGCTTGCATACCTTGTGGTGAGAACATTAATACCCATTTATCTCCTAATGGGAAAAAGTCTGGACATTCAAGCATATAAACATTCGGATCGATATCACTAATAAGAACTTGTTCAAACTTCCAATCTTTTAAATCAGTTGAACGATAAAGTAACACTTGACCAACATCATTGGTTTCTCGCTGACCAACTACCATCCACCATTTACCATTTTGTTTAAACACTTTAGGATCACGAAAATGCATAATCCCTTCTTTTGGTGTAAGTACAGTTCCATGTTTTTTAAAATTAATACCATCTTTACTTGTGGCAAGACATTGAGTTTCTCGGATATGTTCATCATTACCTTGACCATTTAACCATATATGGCCTGTGTAAATTAAGCTCAATTCGCCATTATTATCTACAGCTGAACCTGAAAAACACCCACTCTTGTCATAATCATGATCTGGCGCAATTGCAATTGGTAATCTTCGCCATGTAATAAGATCATCACTTACTGCATGTCCCCAGTGCATTGGTCCCCAATTCTCATTATAAGGATGGTGTTGATAGAAAGCATGATATTGTCCTTTATAATAGACTAAGCCATTTGGATCATTCATCCAACCAGCTTGAGGTGATAAATGGAAATGAGGATAATATTGCTTATTCATTTCTTTTTCTAATTTTTTTATAGCTTGGTTAGCTTTATCAATTGCATTTGTCATAACATTCCCTTCTTTTATCATGAGTTAGGTTAATACGATTACATACTACATTAATTTTTTTGTTAACGTTAACTTATAGTGAAATAAACGTTAAAATATGTGATGATAGTCACATATTTTTAACGTTAACAATGATTTTTTTTATAAATGATTTAGTTTATAGTTAATATTGATTATCAACACATCAGCTAATCAATGCTTAATGAATTAATTTGAGTATGCTGAGATAGTAATGACACACAAATTTAACCTATTAATAATATGAGTGACAAAATGAATAATACAAAAGTATGGTCTCTTGGTGATGCTGTTATTGATTTATTACCATTTGGTGAAATGAACTACCGAGCCTGTGCTGGAGGTGCTCCTGCAAATGTAGCTATTGGTATTGCTAAGTTAGGACTGCCCTCTGGTTTTATTGGTAGAGTTGGTAATGATCCATTTGGTCACTTCATGGAAAAGACTTTTTGTGAGCATCATGTTGATTGCCAAAGTCTTGAAAAGGATGAGGAGCATAGAACAAGCACTGTTGTTGTTGACTTAGGTGAAAATGGTGAACGAAGTTTTACCTTTCTTGTTTCACCTTCGGCCGATCAATTTTTGTCAGAACAAGCACTTCCTGATTTTAATCAAGATATTCTTCATTTTTGTTCTCTAGCATTAGTTGGAACAACTTGTCGACAAACGCTCAAACAAGCTATTGAGAAACTGAGTGATAAAAATGGTTTAATTAGTTTTGATATCAATTTACGTGAACAAATGTGGCAAGATAAAAATGAAATGCGCACAATTATCACTCAATTCTGTCATGATGCTGACATTCTTAAGCTCTCTGATGAAGAGTTGTTTTGGTTAACTGAGAGCCAAGATTGGCATGTAGCACTCGATAAATTACAACAACATTATAATGCACCACTTAAGTTAGTTACCAAAGGTAGAGAGGGTAGTATTGTGTTATGGCAAGGTAAAACTTTTACTTTTGACTCATTTCATGTCAATAGCATTGATACAACTGGAGCCGGAGATGCTTTTGTTTCAGGTTTATTAAGTAGCATTGCTTCATCAGGAATGCCCGAAGATAAATTAATGTTAGAAAGCATGATGACTATTGCCAGTGCCTGTGGAGCACTAGCTACAACCAAAAAAGGTGCATTAACGGCATTACCAGACAGCGGTTTTTTACAATCATTTATTAGTGATAATCCTGCACTAATAGCGAAACAGATGGGATAGTAAAATGACTGAAAAGGAGAAAATGTTAACAGGTTTACTTTATAATCCTTGTATTAATGAGCTTGAAACAGAGCGGATTTATGCACAAGATCTCTGCTTTCAGTTAAACCAACTATCACCTTCAGCAGTGGATAAACGACAACAACTTTTTAGAAAGCTATTAGGTAAAACACCGAAGCAATTTACAATTATGCCCGGTTTTCAATGTGATTATGGCTACAATATTGAAATTGGAGAGAATTTTTTTGCTAATTTTAACTGCATCATGCTTGATGCGGCCAAAATTACATTCGGAGATAATGTCCTTGTCGCACCCAATTGCGGTTTTTATACCTCAGGTCACCCACTTGAAAGCCAAATACGCAACAGTGGGCTTGAGTTTGCCAAACCGATTACGATTGGTAATAATGTTTGGATTGGTGGTAACGTAATTGTACTACCCAATGTAACTATCGGCGACAATACAGTTATTGCAGCTGGCAGTATTGTGGATCGAGATATTCCTGCAAATGTCGTTGCCATGGGTACGCCATGCCGAGTGTATAAAACGCTTTAATGCCATTTTAAACTATCTGTTTGCTACATTGTGCTCTAGCCCATGCATCAATAATGAACACATCATCAATAGTGGCAGGTTCCGGAAAATTAAGTTGATCTAACGTGGTTGCAACTTGTTTGGCAATATCCATAAAACCAATTTTATGCTGTAAAAATGCTTCAACTGCCACTTCGTTGGCAGCGTTAAGCGCTGTTGTTGCCGCTTGCCCTTCACCACAAGCCTTAATGGCTAATTTTAAGCATGGATAACGAATAAAATCGGGTTGATTGAAGGTTAATGATGAGATTTGAGTAAAATCTAAAGCAGGTACACCGGATGAAATACGTAATGGATAAGACATTGAATAAGCAATTGGTGTACACATATCTGGCACGCCCAATTCTGCTATAATACTGCCATCTAGATAACGTACCATTGAGTGAATAATCGATTGAGGATGTACAATAATCTCCATTTGTTCAGAACTAGCATTAAACAACCAACGAGCTTCAATATATTCCAAGCCTTTATTCATCATCGTTGCCGAATCAACTGAAATCTTTTTACCCATTGACCAGTTAGGATGTAAAGTCGCTTGCGCAGGTGTGACTGAAGTTAATTGATTTAATGGTAGCTCCCGAAAAGGTCCGCCAGATCCGGTTAACACAATTTTGGCGATACCATGATCAGTCAGATTAGCAAATCCAAGATCATGCTGCACTGCGGTAGGTAAACTTTGAAAGATCGCATTATGTTCACTATCGACCGGCAGTAGCTCGGCACCATATTGCTTCACCGCTTGCATAAATAAATGCCCACAAGTGACTAATGACTCTTTATTAGCTAGTAAAATGCGTTTACCTTTTTTAATTGCAGCAAGAGTCGGCCTTAATCCTGCAGCACCAACAATTGCAGCCATAACTTGGTTAACTTCGGGGAGCTGTGCTAAATCACACATAGCTTGCTCACCACTCAGTACTTCTATATTCAATTTTAGGTTAGCTAAATTTACTTTAAGCTGCTGCGCTGCTTGTTCGCTCGCCATAGCAACATATTTTGGTTTAAACTCCTGACACTGCTCTGTCATTTTAGCAACATTAGCGCCACCCACTAGCACATAAGCTTTGTATAAAGTTGGATTTTGCCGAATGACGGCTAACGTGCTACAGCCGATCGATCCTGTTGAACCTAAAATTGCGATATTTTTCATAATTAATAAATTAAACCAATGTTATTTTCTTCAAAGTAAGCGACGTAGTCTAAATCTGGCGCTCTATCGGTCATTACCAAATTAAACTGATCAAGGTTACAAATAAAAGCCGGTTTAACTTGATTAAACTTAGTATGATCGGCAATTAAAATATTTTGATTAGATTTTTTCATTGCCTGATGCTTCATATTCAGTTCATCAAAATGGTAACAAGTTGCACCTTGAGTGAGATCAATACCCGCTGCTGAAATAAAAGCTTTATTTGGACAGATAAAATCGAGCGGATCATGGGAACCAATGCCGGTAAAAATTGCATTATTAAGCTGATATTGCCCACCACATAAAATGATTTTACATTTTGGTTTGTTTTGTAACGCTAGAAAGGCATTGAGTGAATAGCAGATTGCAGTAAAAGCAATATCATCACTAATTTCATCAATGATAAATTGCATGGTTGTACCGCAATCAAAAAAAATAGTATCGTTCTCATCAACAAATTGGCTAACTAGTTTGCTGATATAACGCTTTTCATCTACATGTTTATCTTTTTGATCTGAAACAAAATATTGCGATATGGTATGGCGTGCTTGGTTAACAATATAACCGCCTAAAACAGCTAAACATGATGATTGATTGCTAAGATCTCGACGAATTGTCATTTCAGAAACAGCAAGCATTTGCGCTGCTTGCTTTAAATGAATTTTATCGGTAGTTTTTAATTGCTCAATAAGTGCATTAACTCTTTTTTGCGGTTGTGTTTCCATTGCCATTCCATAAATAGCAATAAGCTACTATACAGTAGCTTATAAAAGGATAAATTAATAGCCGCTAGATGATGCTTTATCGCCTGATACAATTGCAATACCAGCACTAGCGCCTAACCGTGTTGCACCAGCTTGAACCATTTTTTCAGCAGTTTGGCGATCTCTAATGCCACCTGATGCTTTGACACCCATTTTATCACCGACTGTTTCGCGCATCAATTTAACATCTTCAACTGTTGCCCCCGATAAGCTAAAACCGGTTGAAGTTTTAACAAAAGCAACGCCAATTTCTTTACAAATTGTACAAACTGTAACGATTTCTTCTTTAGTTAATAAGCAAGTTTCTAAAATAACTTTTAACGGCACTGAACCACAAGCATTAAATACTGCTTGAATATCTTCTTTAACCGCCGTTAAATCATTGCTTTTTAGCCAGCCGACATTGATAACCATATCGATCTCTTCTGCTCCAGCTTTGACTGCCATTTCAGTCTCAAATGCTTTAGCAGAAGTCAGCATAGCACCTAAAGGAAAGCCAATGACTGAACAAACCTTTACATTGCTACCTTTAAGCAAGCTAGCGACTAAAGGCACATAGCCTGAATTAACACATACAGAATAGAAATGATACTGCTTTGCTTCTTCACAAAGTTTACGTATTTGATCTTCTGTGGCATTCATCGCCAGTAAAGTATGATCAATATACTTTGCATAATCCATAATGATGTCCTTTAATTTTTGTTAGTAATGTCTAGTAAATGATTTTAGTATTAAGTAAATGATGTTATAAAAATAACATATATAGCCCTATAATGTTATTTCCGTAACATTATATACTTAAATTTTGATAATTAAAAACTAAACTATTTAATAAACTTGATTATATTTAGTGGCAAATAATGCGCTAACACAAACAAAATGTTTTACCTTTTAATTGGGCACAAGCGCATTATTTGTATTGAGCAACTATAGATAAACTCAGTTAGACCTTATACCGCTTAAATAAAGGATAGCTGTTTATTGAATGATTTTTTATTTTTGATCTATTCGCTAACTGATTAAACTAATATTTTGTATTTTTCAGCGGTAATGAAATGATTGATAATTGATAGGCAAAAAATCAAAAAGCCTAGTTTTATCAACTAGGCTTTTTAGACAAGAGATTAAAATTCCATTAACTCTTTTTCTTTATCTGCAAGTACTGCATCTAATTTTTTGATAGCTGCATCTGTTGCTTTTTGAATTAAATCTTGTGATTTACGTTCATCATCTTCTGAGATTTCTTTATCTTTTAACAAAGCTTTGATTTGATCGTTAGCATCACGACGAATATTTCGAATTGACACACGACCTTGTTCTGCTTCATTACGCACTATTTTAGTTAAATCACGACGACGTTCTTCAGTTAACGGTGGTAGAGGTACTCGAATAACAGTCCCTGCTGAAGCAGGATTAAGTCCTAAATCAGAGGTTAAAACTGCCTTTTCAATCATTGGCGTTAATGATTTATCAAATACCGTAATGGCTAGAGTTCTTGCATCTTCAGCGACAACGTTAGCTAGCTGACGTAGTGGTGTAGGACTACCGTAGTATTCAACCATAATACCGTCTAATAAGCTTGGTGAAGCACGCCCAGTTCTGACTTTAGAAATATGATTTTGAAACGCTTCAATACTTTTTTCCATGCGCGTTTGCGCTTCTTTTTGAATTTCATTTAGCATAATAAAAACCTTTTTAAATAATTAAGACTAACAGCTCACTGTAGTCTGATTATTGATTAATGTTCCCTCTTGCTCGCCTAAAATGACACGACGTAATGCACCAGGTTTATTCATATTAAAAACACAAATTGGTAGATTATGATCTCGTGCTAATGTAAATGCGGCTAAATCCATGACTTTTAATTCATCATCCAACACTTTTTCATAGTTAAGTGTTTTATATAGTGTAGCATTGGGATTTTTTACTGGATCGGCAGAATAAACACCATCAACTTTGGTTGCTTTTAAAACAACATCTGCTTCTATCTCGATACCACGTAAACAAGCTGCAGAATCAGTTGTAAAAAATGGGTTACCTGTTCCGGCAGAAAGAATAACAACTTTACCATGACGAAGTAAGCTTATTGCTTCAGTCCAACGGTAGTCATCACATACACCATTTAATGGAATTGCTGACATTAAACGTGCATTAACTTCAATTCGGTGCAAAGCATCACGCATGGCAAGGCCATTCATCACTGTTGCTAGCATTCCCATATGATCACCAACAACACGATTCATACCTGCTTTAGCAAGGCCTGCACCACGAAATAGATTACCACCCCCAATAACAACAGCAACTTGAACATTCATTTCGATAAGTTCTTTGATTTCTTGTGCCATGCGGTCAAGAACGGTTGGATCAATACCAAAACCTTCATCGCCTTGTAGTGCTTCGCCACTGAGTTTAAGAAGAATACGTTTATAGAAAGGGGTTACCATATGAAGTCTCACTATTTCGTTATTTAATTACCAGACAAGCTAGAATAACTAGCGGGTAACTATTTTAAAATATTTTGTAGATAAACAAAACCGCCTTACGGCGGTTTAGATAAAACAATTAAGATTGTTTCGACATCGCAGCAACTTCAGCTGCAAAATCAACTTCGACTTTTTCGATGCCTTCACCCACTTCAAAGCGGATAAATGTAGCAATTGTCGCTTTTTTCTCTGCAAGTAAATCACCAACAGTTTTGCTTGGGTCCATAACAAATGGTTGACCAGTAAGTGATACTTCACCAGTGAATTTACGCATACGGCCTTCAACCATTTTTTCTGCGATTTCACGTGGTTTGCCTGACTGCATTGCAATATCGATTTGAATATTACGTTCATGTTCAACAACATCAGCCGGAACATCACTTGGATCAACATATTCTGGTTTGCTTGCAGCGATGTGCATTGCAATATGTTTCACTAATTCTTCATCACAGCCACTGTTTGCCGCAACTAATACACCGATACGAGCGCCGTGTTGGTAACTACCAACAACATCACCAGTGATCTCTTGAACACGACGAATGCCGATATTTTCACCAATTTTAGCAACTAAAGCAGTTCGCTCTTCTTCAAATTTTGCTTGTAATGCAGCAAGATCAGTAATGTGATCATTTAATGCTGCAGCTGCTACTTTCTCACTAAATTCGATAAAACCTGCATCTTTAGCAACAAAGTCGGTTTCACAGTTGATTTCTAGAATAACACCTGATTTTTTATCAGCAGAAATTTTAGAAATAATTACACCTTCAGCTGCAACACGTCCAGCTTTTTTAGCTGCTTTTGCTTGACCTGATTTACGCATATTATCGATAGCAAGATCGATATCGCCATTAGCTTCAACTAATGCTTTTTTACATTCCATCATGCCTGCGCCTGTTCTTTCACGCAGTTCTTTTACCATAGAAGCGGTAACTTCAGCCATTTTTAAATCCTCTATTTAACCATTTTGATGATTTTCATTAGAATGGGTCGATGATATTATCGACCCTGAAAATATTTGAGTTTATTACTCTGCTGCTGGAGCTTCTTCAACAAAGCTTTCTTCAGATACTGGAGATTGATTTTGTTCACGACCAGAACGAACTGCTTCAGCAACCGCATTTGCATATAATTGTATTGCACGGATCGCATCATCATTACCAGGAACGATGTAATCAATACCATCTGGATCTGAATTAGTATCAACAACAGCAATGACTGGAATACCTAAATTGTTAGCTTCTTTGATTGCGATATGTTCATGGTCTGCACCAATTACAAAAATCACATCGGGTAAGCCACCCATATTTTTAATTCCACCCAAGCTATTTTCTAATTTAGCCATTTCACGAGCACGCATAAGTGCTTCTTTTTTGGTTAATTTATCAAATGTACCATCATTAGCTTGTGTTTCTAAATCTTTAAGACGTTTGATTGATTGACGTACTGTTTTCCAGTTAGTCAACATACCACCTAACCAGCGGTGATTAACGTAATATTGTCCACAGCTTTCAGCTGCTTGTTTAATTGCTTCACTTGCAGCACGTTTTGTACCAACAAATAAAATTTTACCTTTACGCGCAGCAATCTTGTTTAATTCAGCTAATGCTTCATTGAACATAGGTACTGTTTTTTCAAGATTGATGATGTGTACTTTGTTGCGTGCACCAAAAATAAATGGTTTCATTTTTGGATTCCAATAACGAGTTTGGTGTCCAAAGTGTACACCTGCTTGTAACATATCGCGCATTGATACTGTAGTCATGATTTCCTCATTTTGACGTTGGGGTTATGCCTCCACATATCCGCTTTATCCGACCTTTATACACAAAGTAAAAGGCACCCCGGAAAAGAGTAATGATATGTGTGTGTTATAACGTTAATTAAGTTTTAAATTTGTGCTTTATTTCACAAATATTTTTGAAAAATGAATGTGAAAAGTAGCGCGCGTTTTATACCATATTTAACTGAGAATTGCTAGTTTTTTCTTACGTAAAAAGAATAATGCATATTTTTTAGAAAAAAATAATATTAGTGAAGAATAAAAACTTTATAAAATCAATAACCGTGCAGAGTGGTTTTAAAGATTATCAATAAGGCAATTGTTGTTCTTATTGATGAATTAGATATATCGTTTGAACCTGTAGAGGAAATAATAAATAAACTTCAAAAAATGATTTATCACCTAATGTAAAATAGGTGTGAAGTATGGACAATTCAAATGTTGCTACGCAGCATTTTAATGCTTTACATATGGTAAATGTTTATACAGCTTCCCATCGTAAAACTTTTCTATTCCCCAAAGTGATTGAAAAATATTAATTATCTATTTCGTTAAAAGCTATAAGTAATAAACAAGCTAAAATTTTCGATCAAGATAAAACTCAACATTATTGTGTAAATTATATATAAGGTATTTTGTCTACTAAAAGATACTCAAAAAGTATTAAACGAACGTAGATGTTTTTATTTGTGTGTGAATTGATTTATATTGTAAAACCATTAAATAATTTTTTGTTATTAAATGGTTTTAACAAAGGTTTAACTAAAGATGTTTTTTCATTAGTTTATATAAAAAGTTGAATATTGATTAATACAATTACGCTTTTTTAACAAAACAAGCTTTCAGCATTACTTTCATTCCATCAACCTTACAATCGATTTCGTGATCGCCGTCTACAAGACGAATGCCTTTAGCTTTAGCTCCTTTTTTGAGAACAGTTGATGAACCTTTTAATTTTAGATCTTTTATTAAAATAATATCATCACCATCAACAAGTGTATTGCCATTACTATCTTTAACTTGTAATTCATCATTGGTTGAGGTTTCTTGATTTGGATCCCATTCATGTGCACATTCAGGGCAAACATAAAATGTGCCATCATGGTAAGTATGTTCTGATTGGCAAACAGGGCAATTAGGTATCGATTCCATAGCTTTTCATTATTCCACGTTAAATAAAATAGTGATTACTATAGCAAAAAAAGGCTGTTTAGTCATTGTATTCTCTTTTTAAGAGGTGGTTATGCCAAATTTATTATTTTTTTCAATTGCACACTGCAATATAATTGAGGTCATTTTTTATAACATTTTGTTTGGCTTTTTTTAGTGTATTTTTATCCATATCTATGCCGATAATATGACAAAAATAAATAAAATGCAGTTTGGATAAAAAAGTGGTCAACGACTATAACTTATTTAATTAACATTGAGAACAATAAAAAAAGGTGCACATAGTGCACCTTCTTTTCTTGAGCTGATTAAGCTTAAATTATTTAATAACTTTAGCAACAACACCAGCACCAACAGTACGACCACCTTCACGGATAGCGAAACGTAAGCCGTCTGCCATTGCGATTGGGTGAATTAATGATACTGTCATTTTGATGTTATCACCTGGCATTACCATTTCTACGCCTTCTGGTAATTCAATAGTACCAGTTACGTCAGTTGTACGGAAGTAGAACTGTGGACGGTAGCCTTTGAAGAATGGAGTATGACGACCACCTTCATCTTTGCTTAGGATATATACTTCTGATTCAAAATCTGTATGTGGTGTGATTGAACCTGGTTTTGCTAATACTTGACCACGTTCGATTTCTTCACGTTTTGTACCACGTAGTAATACACCTACGTTCTCACCAGCACGACCTTCGTCTAGTAATTTACGGAACATTTCAACGCCAGTACAAGTTGTTTTTGTGGTTGGTTTGATACCAACGATTTCAACTTCTTCACCAACTTTGATCACACCACGTTCTACACGACCTGTTACCACTGTACCACGTCCTGAAATTGAGAACACGTCTTCAATTGGAAGTAGGAATGGTTTATCGATATCACGCTCTGGTTCCGGAATATAGCTATCTAAAGCTTCAGCTAATTCAACAATTTTTTCTTCCCATGCTGCATCACCTTCTAACGCTTTTAACGCTGAACCACGAATTACTGGAGTGTCATCACCTGGGAAATCGTATTGAGATAGAAGTTCACGTACTTCCATTTCAACTAATTCTAATAATTCTTCATCATCAACCATATCGCATTTATTTAAGAATACGATGATGTAAGGAACACCTACTTGACGACCTAAAAGGATGTGTTCACGAGTTTGTGGCATAGGACCATCAGTTGCTGCTACTACTAAAATAGCACCGTCCATTTGTGCCGCACCAGTGATCATGTTTTTAACATAGTCAGCATGGCCTGGGCAGTCTACGTGTGCGTAGTGACGAGTTGGTGTATCGTATTCAACGTGTGAAGTATTGATGGTGATACCACGTGCTTTTTCTTCTGGTGCATTATCGATTTGATCGAATGCGCGAGCTTGACCGCCGTATTTTTTAGAAAGTACAGAAGTAATAGCTGCTGTTAAAGTTGTTTTACCATGGTCAACGTGGCCGATTGTACCAACGTTAACGTGGGGTTTTGTACGTTCAAATTTTTCTTTAGACATCTTAATGTTCCTTTATTAAATCACTTCCCTAATTTTGTAGGGAAGTGTTACTTTATTTATATAAATAATTATTTCGCTTTACGAGCTTCAATAATTGCTGTTACGATGTTTGAAGGTGCTTCGTTATACTTCAAGAACTCCATAGAGTAAGAAGCACGACCTTGTGTTTGTGAACGAAGGTCTGTCGCATAACCAAACATTTCAGAAAGTGGAACTTGTGCTTTAACTGTTTTACCAGTTGCAGTATCTTCCATACCTTCGATCATACCACGACGACGGTTTAAGTCACCGATAACGTCACCCATATAATCTTCAGGGGTTTCAACTTCTACTTTCATAATTGGTTCTAAAAGCACAGGTTTAGCTTTCATGAAGCCTTCTTTAAATGCCATTGATGCGGCAAGTTTAAAGGCAATTTCGGATGAGTCGACATCATGGTAAGAACCAAAATGTAAACGCACACCAAGATCCACTACCGGATAGCCAGCTAAAGGACCTGATTTCAATTGCTCTTGGATACCTTTATCAACAGCTGGAATAAATTCACCAGGAATTACCCCACCTTTGATTTCGTTAACAAATTCGTAACCAGCACCACCCGCTTCTAATGGATACAAGTCGATAACAACATGACCGTATTGACCACGACCACCAGATTGTTTTGCATGTTTACCTTCGATATCTTTAACTGTTGTACGAATTGTTTCACGGTAAGCAACTTGTGGTTTACCGACATTCGCTTCAACGTTAAATTCACGTTTCATACGGTCTACGATGATTTCAAGATGTAATTCACCCATACCAGCAATGATAGTTTGGTTTGATTCTTCATCAGTCCATACACGGAATGATGGATCTTCTTTTGCCAAACGACCTAAAGCAATACCCATTTTTTCTTGGTCAGCTTTAGTTTTAGGTTCTACTGCAACCGAGATAACCGGCTCAGGGAATTCCATTCTTTCAAGAATAATTGGTGAATTTTCAGCACAAAGCGTATCACCAGTTGTGACATCTTTAAGACCGATTGCTGCTGCAATGTCACCCGCACGAACTTCTTTGATTTCTTCACGTTTGTTCGCATGCATCTGTACGATACGACCAAAGCGTTCTTTACGATCTTTAACTGAGTTAAGAACTGAGTCACCAGAGTTAACTACACCAGAGTAAACGCGGAAGAAGGTTAAGTTACCAACAAATGGGTCAGTTGCAATTTTAAATGCAAGTGCAGCAAATGGTTCATCATCACTTGAATGACGTTCTGCTGGTTCACCATTTTGTAATTCACCTTTAATCGCAGGGACATCAGTTGGAGCAGGTAGATACTCAATAACTGCGTCAAGCATGAACTGAACGCCTTTATTTTTAAATGCACTACCACATGTTACCAAGATGATTTCGTTAGCAAGTACGCGTTCACGTAGTGCTTTTTTAACTTCTTCTTCAGTTAACTCATCACCACCTAGGTATTTTTCCATTAACTCTTCGTTAGCTTCTGCTGCAGCTTCGATTAAGTTTGCACGCCATTCTTCAACTTGCTCAACCATGTCAGCTGGCACATCTTCATAAGTAAAGGTTGTACCTTGGTCTGCATCATTCCAGTTAATTGCTTTACGTTTAAGTAAATCAACAACACCAGTAAAGCCTTCTTCAGCACCGATTGGTAATACTAATGGAACAGGCACTGCCGCTAAACGTGTTTTGATTTGTTCAACTACACGTAAGAAGTTAGCACCCATACGGTCCATTTTGTTTACAAATGCGATACGAGGAACTTTATATTTGTTAGCTTGGCGCCATACTGTTTCTGATTGAGGTTGAACACCACCAACCGCACAGTAAACCATTACTGCACCATCAAGAACACGCATAGAACGTTCAACTTCGATTGTGAAGTCAACGTGTCCCGGGGTGTCGATGATATTGATACGGTGTGGTTCAAATTGTTGTCCCATACCTGACCAGAATGCAGTTGTCGCTGCTGAAGTGATAGTAATACCACGTTCTTGTTCTTGTTCCATCCAGTCCATGGTAGCTGCGCCATCATGAACCTCACCAATTTTGTGACTTACACCAGTATAAAACAAAATACGTTCGGTAGTTGTTGTTTTACCTGCGTCAATATGTGCACTGATACCGATATTACGGTAGCGTGCTATAGGGGTTGTACGAGCCATATTAATCCTCTATTTAGAATCGTTTGCTTAATAAAATATCATTTAGGTTGACTGACAGTAGATATGTGCTGCCAGTCTAATTTCAAGCCACTTAATATCAGTGGAAAGATTACCAACGATAGTGTGCAAACGCTCTATTAGCTTCAGCCATACGATGAACATCTTCGCGTTTTTTCACAGCAGTGCCTTTGTTTTCAAAAGCATCCATAAGTTCATTCGCTAGGCGTAACGCCATTGATTTATCGCCACGTTTACGTGCAGCATCTACAATCCAACGCATTGCAAGTGCATTACGACGAACTGGACGCACTTCAACAGGAACTTGGTATGTAGAACCACCAACGCGACGAGACTTAACTTCTACAGTTGGTCTTACGTTATCTAATGCAACTTCAAAAGCTGCTAAGTGGTCTTTTCCACTACGCTCAGCTAATTTATCAAGAGCTGAATATACGATTGATTCTGCGATAGATTTTTTACCATCTATCATTAAAATATTTACAAATTTCGCCAGCAAATCTGAACCGAATTTCGGATCAGGTAAAATTTTTCTTTGACCGACAACATGACGACGTGGCATTGGAATACTCCGTTTATATGTTATAAATTTTCAGGTTTACCCAAAACTCAAATGAGTTAAATGGAATTATTATAGTTTGGCCTTACTTAACGGAGTTCCATTAAGCTTTAGGTCGTTTTACACCGTATTTAGAACGGCTTTGTTTGCGATCCTTAACACCTGCGCAGTCTAATGCACCACGAACAGTGTGATAACGAACACCAGGTAAATCTTTAACACGACCACCGCGGATTAAAATCACGCTATGTTCTTGCAAGTTATGACCTTCACCACCGATATAAGAAGTCACTTCAAAACCGTTGGTTAAACGTACACGGCATACTTTACGTAATGCTGAGTTTGGTTTTTTAGGTGTAGTGGTGTAAACACGTGTACAAACACCACGTTTTTGCGGGCATGCTTCAAGGGCAGGAACGTTACTTTTCGCTTCCTTTAGCGCTCTTGGTTTGCGTACCAGCTGATTAATTGTTGCCATTAATAAGCTCCTGATTAATTAAAATAAATTTAAAAATTGCTTTTTAGATACGTAATTAATAACTGTAGCCCAAAGCCTATGTATATAAGTTTTGGGTCGCAAGATTCTAGACCTCAACAGGCATAATGTCAAGTATTACCACAAGTTTATTATGTTATTTAATTAAACTATTTTAGATTGTTAAGCATCAGATAGTTAAACAAAGTTTATCTTTTTCATTCGTAAGTTGTTGGTGAGATTTTATGCATTATTTCTTATCACAATAACTATTTAATGTGGCGTAAATATTTAATGGCAGTGTGAGAATAGGTATATGGCCATTAAGATAGTAAAAGACAAACTGTATAAATTTAAGCTAAATTTTTGCCTAAAAAAACGGTAATATGATACTGAGTATTGAATAAATGTCGTGTGTAACAATGATGAATATAAACAATGAACCTTACAAAGTTGTATTACTATTTAATGCTAATAATATTTACGATCGTCAAATTTTAAAAGGTATTGGTGATTTTTTGAAGTCACATAATATTCACTGGAATATTTATATCTCTGAAACGCTGCGTTATGACACGACCAACTCTTTTCGTTTTGACTGCGATGGAATTATTGCTAATTTTGATGATCCTGATATTGCCGATTTGCTTAAACATGTTCAAATACCAATTATTGGTGTGGGTAGCTCGTATCATGGTAAGTCGAGCTATCCAAATGTGCCTTATGTTGCTGCTGATAATTTTTCCATTATTGAAAGTGCATTTAATCATTTGTGTGCTAAGGGAATTAGTCAATTTGCTTTTTATGGTTTACCTTCAAACCGATATTGCCGATGGGCAGGTGTGCGAGAAGAAATTTTTAAGCAAATCTTGGCGCAGAAAGGATATGAAGGGTTTATTTATCAAGGTTTGTCTACCTCGCTTGATAATTGGCAAGAAGGCTTAGATAAACTTTCTAAATGGTTGCTATCTTTGCCAATGAATACTGGCATTATTGCGGTTAATGATGCTAGGGCACACCATATTTTACAAGCATGTGATAGAGCAGGCATAAAAATACCGGAAGAGTTATGCCTAATTGGTATTGATAATGAGGAAGTCATCAATGATTTGTCAATGGTATCGTTATCAACCGTTAAGCAAGGCACTGAAGAGATGGGATTTAATGCGGCAAACTTACTCCAAAAACACTTTATTAAAGGTAATGTGCCGGTATGTCCTTTACTTATAGCACCTAAAAAAGTTATTGCTAGACGTTCAACAGATTATCGCTCTATTCACGATCCCTATGTCATCCAAGCCATTCACTATATTCGTGATCACGCCTGTAAAGGAATTAAGGTTGAGCAAGTGATCTCTCAGATGCAGATATCACGCTCTAATTTGGAAATTCGATTTAAATCATCATTAGGTAAAACCATTCATGCGGTAATTCATGAAGAAAAATTTAATCAGGCTAAATATCTTCTGCTTGAGTCATCATTACCCATTCAAACCATTTCTCAGCAATGTGGTTATCCGTCAGTTCAGTATTTCTATTTCCTGTTTAAGAAGCGTTATGGCATGACCCCTAAAGATTTTAGGTGCCAATTTACCACACTAAATTCGGCGACGCTTTAATATCAATAGTAACCGTAATAATAAGGAAAAAGCTCAAATATTGCTGTTGCTTTTTCCTTTTTGATGGGTTTATTTGTCAACTGAACGAATTAAAAATATGGCAGTACCGCCAACAATAGCAAACACAAAAGAGACTATAAAAATAGCGGAAAAGCCAAATAACGTTATCACACAAGCGGCAATAATTGGTGCGAGCGCTTGGGTAATTGTATTACCAAGATTATAGATCCCTAAAAAAAAGGCTACTTGCTGCCGATCAGGTATGACTTGCAAATTTAGTAAATTGTCGAGTGAATTCCATATTCCCATACCGATTCCCGCAAAAAATGCATAAATTAATACGCCTGTTTGATTTGGACATAGCGATAAACCCAATGCACCAATGCCTAAAAAGAGCGTAGATAAACCAACTGGTAGTTTAAGCACTTTTAATTTATCGCAGATCGGACCGGCAATAAATCCCATTAAAATGCCGAAAATTAACATAATTAAATTAATGAGTTGGATAGCATTTTGTGTATCGGAAGAATTGCTCTGCATAAAATCGGTCAAAATAAAAAGTAGGTAACCAGTAATAGTAAAGTTACTGATGCCTTGAAAAAGCTTACCAATTAACGCCAAATAGTAGTCTCGACCGATCGACCATTTGGGAAATATAGCCAATGCGTTTTTAAATGTTTTATCGCTTTTGAGTAATTTGTTTTCCTTCGTTTGGTTAAGGTTTGACGGCTCTTTTACAATCAATACCGCTAGGAATACGCCAATGAATGTAATGATACCAAAAACGATAAAGCCAAATCGAAAGCTGCCTAAAAACATCGCAGCAAGTATCGTAAAACCGTTGTTACCTAATGCCATACCTAAACCACCATAAGCGCTAGAGGCCGAGCCTTTTCTATCTTCAGCGGCAAAGTCTATCCAAGCTACCATAGGGGCAACAATGAAGTTTAAAGCAACTTGACCGAGCAACCAGCAACACAACAAAAAAGGGATACTGTTAGCTGTTGAGGCTAATATCATGGATAACATAAAGGCGATAGCGCCCACTACAATCCAAGGTGAGCGATTACCGAATTTTGAACGTGTTCGATCTGATAAATAACCTGCAAGCATATTCGATATTGCTGCAACCACCATACCACACGCAGAAAATAGCGCTAATAAGTGGATCTTATTTACTTCATCAATTTGTTGAATTAGCGCCGGTAAAAAGAGACTTGATGCGGCAATATAGGGACCTAACCACGATGCCGGGCCTATAATTAGTCCGGGAATAAGTCGAGTTAATGGAATTGTTGTTTTCATAATACTTTACCTAAAATATTAACCATTGTTGATCACGTAGTAATAATCAAAATCGGCATAAGATTGATGTTGGTAGCTATCGACAGCTGCAATAAAATTAAATAAGCCGGTAAATCCACCTATTTCCCCCGGTTCGCCATTGACGCCTTCATCCGATAAGTAAAGGACATCAATCGTTTGCATAATTGGCATCCATGCTTCATCGAGTCGGTAAAGTAGTACAACCTTGCCGTGTTGGTAGGATAATTTTAGTTCCACAACTCCGTTTGGGATGGCAATACGGTGATTGACATATTCGATTCTGGTACCCAGTTTTGCTTGTAGTGTGGTTAAAATCGGGGTCTTCAGTTGTTCACTATAGGTTAAATGTAAATAGAGCCAATTATTTGAGTCATAATAAAGACCAACACCAGCGGTTTGTGAGTAGTGTTCCGGGTGGAATTCAACTTTAGTTTGAATGTAATAATCAAACGAAGTAGCCCGAGTTGCCATAATCGACGGCTTTACTTGAGAAAATAGCGAGTTTTGTCCATAAATTCTCAAATGACTGTGGCGTTCATGGGTGTTTACCCATTGAGGGGATTGATGTTGATAAGGCGTCATAAAGGACAATTGATAGCCATGGTCGAACTCTTCAATCACGTCATGGCTTATTTCGTCCTCAAGTGGTAAGGCAGAATCAAATTCCATTTTGGCTAAATTAGAGCCGTCTGCCATGATAAGCCAACCATCCTCAGTCCAATGCATTTTTTGGATTGAGGTTTCTCGACCAAGTGGATTGAGTAGTGTGTCTTTTATTGGTCTAGACATCAGATGGGCAATATACCAATCGCTGTTTTGGCTCTCAACAAGTGAGCCGTGTCCAGCTTTTTGCATTAGTGAATTAGGATTGTACATTTCAAAATGGCCGGCATCGGGATCGCCCAATGAAAATAGATGATTAGGTGAGGAAGTGACAATAGGCTCTCCGGACGGGTGGGGCTGATAAGGACCATAAATATCTTTAGCTCGACCGATTTCAATACCGTGCGCATAACCAGTACCACCGGCGGCTATTATCAAATAATAGTTATCAAGCCTTTTATAAATCTGCGGCGCTTCAGCGCAACCTCGAGTTGTAAAACCTTGCGTTAGACGATGCCACGGACTGGCGAGTTTTCCTTCAGCAAGATCGACTTCAGCAATGACAATATGTCCCGGAGCTTGATAACCTTGTCGGGTTTCCCACTCTAAAATAGTTAAATAATGTTTACCGTCATCATCATGAAACAGCGCCGGATCGAAACCGATAGAGGTAAGATAAATTGGCGCTGACCAAGGCCCTTTAATATTCTCAGCGCAAATTGCATAAGTGTCAGCATTAAACTCTCGCCCGGCCATGTTTATCATATGCGAGTATATTAGCCAAAATTTTTTATTTATCGAATCATAAGATAAATGTGGCGCCCATACACCGGCGGGGGTATTTGTTCCGGATAAATTGACTTCACCATTTTTAAATACATAATCAATTAGTTGCCAATTAGCTAGGTCTTTTGATTGAAAAATTTGAATGATTGGATTCCAATGAAAAGTGGATGTGGCAATATAGTAAGTATCGTTAACACGAATGATTGACGGGTCAGGAGACATGCCCGGTATCACCGGATTTTTTATTTTAGGCATTTTTATTTTCTCTTAATGTTAGATTATTGATAAAAATACTTATCAAAAAAATAAGTTTTAAGGTTGTTTTGCCCAATATAATTTATCTATGCCGATAATGTTATTATCAAATTTGGTTTCAAATTTATGAAATCTTATTAATGAGATATGTGTCACACTCTGAGTAATAAAATTTACCTATTCAATTAACATAATTAGAAAAAGATAGGGTTAAATTAGCAAGTAATATATTGGTTAATAAGCGTTATTTTTAGTTTGGTAAAGATAAATAGTGATAAATTGTTCAATATCTTTAAGAAGCTAAAAAAGGCAGGATAACAGGTGCAGAACACCCTAACAGGGTATTCTGCAAGTCATAATTATGACATCAATGGTTTAAGTTGCTGATAAATATCTCTAAAAATAGTGCGCTGTTGCTGATAATATTGGTAGAGATTGCTATCGGGCTGATGCGTTTGAACAATTGGCAATGGCGCAAGTAGTTCGCTTATCGCCGTATTGGGATGACAAGCGATTTGTGCGAGTTTTGCTGCCCCTAATGCTGGACCCACTTCGCTACCTTCACAATATTCAATGCAATAACCAGAAACATCACTCAGCAATTGTCGCCAATAACGGCTGCGGGCTCCGCCACCAATTACCAAAATTTTATCGGGTGTGACGCCAGTTTGATGAACAGCATCGATGCCGTCGGCAAGGGCATAGCTAACGCCCAGTAATACCGCTTTTGCCAGATCGACTTTGTTGTGTTGATAAGTTAAGCCAAAAAATACACCTTTAGCTTCGGGATTATTGTGAGGTGTTCTTTCGCCGGATAAATAAGGTAAAAAATAGACCGAAGGTTTGTCATCGATCGGTTGCGCCTCAATTAGAGTTAGTAAGGTTGGGACATCTTCAATGTCCAATAACTGACACGCCCAATCGAGGCAAGAAGCACAGCTCAACATTACCGACATTAGGTGCCAGCGGTTTGGTAAGGCATGGCAAAAACTGTGAATGGCTTGCTCGGGGTTGCTAATAAACTGATCGGTCACGGCAAAATAGACGCCGGAGGTACCCAGTGAGAGCATCGCTTGTCCCGATTGATGTAAACCTACCCCAACCGCACCGGCTGCATTATCACCGCCGCCAGCAATCACCGCAATCTGATTAATGCCCCAACGTTTAGCGATTTCATCGGTCACATAACCGGTGATCTGATTGCCTTCAAATAGCGTTGGCATATGGTGTCGTGTTAAGCCGCAAGCTTTTAGTAGTTCATCATTCCAATCACGCTTTCTTACATCAAGCCACATTGTCCCGGCTGAATCGGACATATCTGAAGCAAATTGATTGGTTATTTTAAAACGCAAATAATCTTTGGGGAGCAATACTTTATCAATCTGAGCAAAGATTTCCGGTTCATGCTGTTGTACCCATTTAATTTTAGGAGCGGTAAAACCAGCCATCATTAGATTGCCAGTAATTTGACGGGAAGTGGGTACCTGTTGTTCTAGTTGGTGGCATTGAACATCACAGCGCCCGTCATTCCAAAGTATTGCTGGTCTTAATACTTGTGATTGTTGATTGAGTAATACCGCACCATGCATTTGGCCGCTTAAACCTATGGCTTTTACCGATTGTAAATTATGTTGCTCACTAAGCTCACGCATTGCTGTATCGGTTGCTTGCCACCATTGCTCCGGATTTTGCTCTGACCATAATGGATGTGGGCGGGACACGGTGAGTGGTTTGGTTAATGTTGTGATAATATGTTGTTTTTCATTCATTAAAATCACTTTGACACCCGAAGTGCCTAAATCAATACCAATATACATACTCTTCTCCATTTCACAGCTTACTATCAGGGTAAACTATACCCTGATTAGTTTGCTTCGAACAATTAACTTAGCCAAAAATTAACTGATTAACCCGATTTTCTAACTTCTCTTGCTCACCACTGCAAGGTTTTGGTTGCAGATTATTGGCTAAACTATACTGGGCAATATCTTGCAGCGTCATTTTGCCGTGAAGGATTTGTTGACCTAATTCTTCGTCCCAAGCGGCATATCGTTGTGTAACTTTTTGCTCAAGAACGTTATCTTCAATTAGTTTGGCTGCGCACTTCAATGATAATGCCATGGTATCGATTGCGCCAATATGCCCGTAAAATACATCATATTTATCAACACTTTGACGGCGAATTTTGGCATCAAAGTTAAGTCCACCGGTTTTAAAACCACCACTTTTGAGAATTTCGTACATGACAAGGCTATTTTCTTCTACACTATTTGGAAATTGATCGGTATCCCAACCTAGTTGCGGATCGCCTCGGTTTGCATCAAGTGAGCCAAAGATATCAAGTGCGATAGCTGAGGCAACTTCATGTTGGAATGAGTGGCCGGCTAGTGTTGCATGGTTAGCTTCGATATTAACTTTAATTTCTTTTTCTAAGCCAAATTGTTTTAAAAAGCCATAAATATTTGCGACATCATAATCATATTGATGTTTGGTTGGCTCTTGCGGTTTTGGTTCAATAAGTAAAGCGCCTTTAAAACCGATTTTATATTTGTTTTCAACCACCAATTGCATAAACTTGCCAAGCTGCTCACGCTCTTTTTTGAGATCAGTATTTAACAGTGTTTCGTATCCTTCACGTCCGCCCCAAAGGACATAATTTTGCCCACCTAATTTATGTGTTGCATTCATTGCATGGACAACTTGTGTGGCAGCACAGGCAAATACTTGCGGATCTGGATTCGTGGCGGCACCTGCAGCATATTTAGGATTGGTAAAGCAGTTGGCTGTGCCCCAAAGTAATTTAACGCCTGTTTGTTGTTGTTTTTCCAACAAAATATCGCTCATTACTGCTAAATTATTGATGTATTCTTTGATTGAATTGCCTTCCGGTGCTACATCGACATCATGAAAAGCATAAAAAGGCACGTTCATTTTATAGAAAAACTCAAAGGCAACATCAGCTTTCGCTTTTGCATTAGCTAAAGGATCTGAGCCTGTTTGCCAAGGATATTGAAATGAGCTTGACCCAAACATATCTGTTCCTGCCCAACAAAAAGTGTGCCAATAACAGATCGATAAGCGTAGATGTTCCGCCATGGTTTTACCCAAAATGATTTGGCTAGGATTATAGTGCCTGAATGCAAAAGGGTTGTCAGTTTGAGTGCCTTCGTAGTTGATGCGTTCTATTTTGTCATAATATTGTTTCATAATATTCTCCTAAATTTGGTTATGAAATTAATGTTGTAATTATTTGTTCCAGAACTGTTCAAGTTCTTCTAAAGATTTTCCTTTCGTTTCAGGTAACCATTTCCATATGAAAATTGCAGCCACTACACTGATAACTCCATATAACCAATAGGCAAATCCATTGTTAAAATGTGAGACAAGGTAGGTGTTTTTATCCATAATAGGAAAGGTCCAGGATACTAAGTAATTTGTAATCCATTGTGCTGCAACAGCGATAGAAAGTGCTTTACTTCGAATGGAGTTAGGGAATATTTCAGATAGTAATACCCAACATACAGGCCCCCATGAGATAGCAAAAGAAGCGATGTAAAACAGCATAGAAGTAAGCGCAATAATTGCTGGTAATTGTAGAAAGAAAGTTGTTCCTAATGTGATCATGCCAATCGCCATGCCTATAGCACCGATGATCTGTAATGGTTTTCGCCCTAATTTATCAACAGTGAATATTGCAATAGTGGTAAACGAAAGGTTAATAACACCAACAATAATGGTTTGTAATAATGCTGAATCGGTGCTTGCTCCTAAGTTTTTAAATACTTCTGGTGCATAGTAAAGTACAACATTAATGCCCATTAATTGTTGGAATGCTGATAATAAAATTCCGATAACAATAACACCAATTCCATATTTTAAAAGTGGACTACTCTTTTTAGTCGAATTAGAAGATAATGAACTAATTATGCTATTAAGAGCTTCTTCAGTTCTTTGACTTCCCAATATACGGGATAGTATATTTTGAGCTTTACTTATTTTATTTTGTGCTGTTAACCAGCGAGGGCTTTCCGGGACGGTAAATAATAAGCCAAAGAAAAGTAAGGCTGGAATAGCTAGTGATAAGAACATATATCGCCAACCGACAATATTTAACCAATCTTGATCACCTGAACTTGCTATAGCATAATTGACACAATAGACTAGAAGCTGTCCAAAAATAATAGCAAATTGGTTAAAGGAGACGAGTTTACCTCTAATTTCAGCTGGGGCCACTTCGGCAATGTACATCGGAGATAACATAGAAGCTAAACCAACGCCGATACCACCAACGATGCGATAAAAAACAAATTCAGGAACATATCCTGCTAAATAGTAAGGAATTTCTTGAGATTCTACAGAACGAAATCCTAATTCAGGCCAAGCAGATCCAATTGCTGCGATAAAAAATAAAAATGCGGCAATTAATAATGAATTGCGACGACCAAAACGGTTACTTAAATATCCTCCCATTAAACCGCCGATGATACAACCAATTAAAGCACTTGCCACACAAAAGCCTAGTAAAGAGTTGGCTGCAGTTTCACTTAGATGTTGAGGTTCAACAAAGACTTTTGAAATAGACCCGACTGTTCCTGAAATAACTGCTGTATCATAACCAAATAATAAACCACCTAAAGTTGCAACTAGAGTGATTCTGAAAACGTATAATGAATTGTAATGCGTACTCATATTTCATTCCTGCTTATCAAGTTAGGTTTAGATAAAAATAATCTAAACTTCTCATTCAATATGCATGAATTATTTAGCTAACAACAATTATTAAATTTCGTAAGCATTTTATGTTTTTTTATTTTTGTGAAGTAGATCAAACTCCATTTAATAAACTACTTGTATAAATTTTATTATTTAAAATATTTTTTTAATCAATTGATTTTTAATGAAAATAAGTTTTTGGCCTTATCACTGAAAGTGAATTCTCAGGTGATCGATTTTATTGCTGATAGTTATTATAAGATAAGCAGTAAGGCTTATTTTACTTTATTAGATGATGGCAATTGAGAGATGATCAACAAAATTAGAAAGTTATTTGTTGCTTGATTAGTGGTGAATTTTAACTCAATTTCTTGGATTATTTCTATCGCTTTTCAGCGATAGAAATTTGATGATCAAAATTAATGATGATCGATAAAGATAAATTTTAATGCAAATAGAAGGGCAAAAATAATGACGCAAAGATTTAATTCTTTAAATTTACCAGTTAATGTTTTTAACACAACGTAAGAGATAAAACCAAGTGCTACACCTTCGGTAATAGCAAAAGCGAAAGGCATCATTAATGCGGTAATAAATGCTGGTGTTGCATCAGTTAAATCAGACCAATTAACTTTCATTAAACTTGAAACCATTAAGATTCCAACAAATATTAAAGCACCAGATGTCGCATAAGGTGGAACTAAATGGGCTAAAGGCGATAAAAAGGTCATTAATAAAAATAATAATCCAACTACAACTGCAGTTAAACCTGTACGCCCACCAACTGAAATACCAGCAGAACTTTCAATATAAGTTAGTACTGATGAAGTTCCAAATAAACCACCAAGTGAAGAACTAAAACTATCGATTAATAAAGCTTGACGCATTTTAGGGAAACGCCCTTTTTCGTCAGAAATTCCTGCTTTGTCGGTTAAAGCTAAAATTGTACCGGAAGAATCAAATAGGCTTACAATCATAACTGAAAAAATAACACCCATAATACCCACATTAAGTGAACCAGCTAGATCGACATGACCAACAACACTGCTAACACTTGGTGGAACTGATGCAATTCCTTGATAACTAATATTAGGATCAAGCCAAAGTGCAAGTAAGGTAACAACAAGAATTGAAACTAGTACAGCCGCATGGAAATTACGAGTTGCTAGAATTATTATAATAAAAAATCCTAGTGAACCTAATAATACTTTAAGTGATAAGATATTGCCTAAGGTTAGTAATGTTTCTGGTGATGCGACCACAATTCCCATATTTTGAAATCCCATAAAAGCAATAAATAGTCCAATACCAGCACTTATTCCTGCTCGCAAACATTGCGGAATATGTTCAATTAACCAATGGCGAACTTTAAATAATGATAATGCAAAAAAGATTAATGAGCCCCAAAATATTGCCCCCATACCCACTTGCCAAGAATAGCCCATAGCACCGCATATTCCATAGGCAAAGAAAACATTGAGTCCCATAGCTGGAGCTAAAGCAATCGGTAGATTGGCAAACAGCCCCATTAAAATAGTAGCAAAAGCTGTTACGACGCACGTTAGAACAAAAACTGCTGATTTGTCCATGCCAGTTACAGATAAGATAGAAGGGTTAACAAAGATAATATAAACCATGGTTAGAAAAGTTGTACAGCCTGCTATAACCTCTGTACTGATTGTGGTTTTCTTCTCTTTCAGTTGAAAAATTTTTTCGAATAGTGAATTCATAAGTTAAAGCCCAATTTAGTTTGATAGTAATCGATATAACCTTTATTTTTACCTAATTTATTTTGCAGTAAAAATAAAAAAGATACAAAGTTATCACTTCATATCTCAAAAAACGAAAAAACACAGCGCTATTATTGCCTGTAATTTATTTTGGTCAAGCGTTATTCATATTAAGAATATCGTTTAGTAATTGATAGATAATTTTTATAACTTACCTCTAAAATAGTTGTTTAGCTCATCTGAGATGAGCTAAACAATGGGTAGAATATCACTAACCTAGTTCTTTAATATATCTAATTTATTCTTAGTGATTTTCACTTTTAAAATACGGTGACTTTCAATTTCGGCAACTTCAAATAAATAATCGCCAATTTGTATTGTTTCACCGACATTAAGTAAATGTTGGGCTTTTTCCATCAACAATCCAGCAAGAGTATGGTATTCTCGCTTATCATCTATTGGTATAGGAACATACCTTACTAATTCTTCTACAGGGATGTAACCATTAGCAATCCAACTGTTATCATCAATACATTGAATATCGTGTTTGGCATCAATTTCCTCTTCTTCAGTTGGGAAATCACCAGCAATGGTTTCAATAATGTCAGTAACAGACACAACTCCTTGCATTGAACCAAATTCATCAACCACAAACGCAAAATGGGTTTTCGCTTTTTTGAATTGTTCCAGTGCGACAAGTAAAGATACCGTTTCAGGGAAAATTAATGGCTGCTTTATTAAAGAGTTAATATCAATATGCTGTTTATCTTGTAAAACATCTTTCAATAGATCATTAACTTGAATAATGCCTAATGGTTCATCAATTGAAGCATTATCCGTTACGACTAAACGTGAATGAGGATTATCAAATATCTCTTTTAATATCACCTCACGATCATCATTTATATTGACCATATCAACATTTAATCGAGAGGTCATGATGCTACTAACTGAACGTTGAGCCAATCCTAACACTCGCTCGACCATGTTTAATTCTTGATGATTAAATACTGATGTTTTCTTATTATTATCAGAAACAACATCAATATTGTGAGTTTCGGGATCTTCTTCTGCATCGCCTTTGAGTAAATGTAAAATCGCTTCAGCGGTGCGTTCACGTAATGGTTTTTTGTTTAATGCTTTTCGGCGATTGAATATAGCTAATTGATTAAAAAACTCAATCATAATTGAGAAACCAATAGCGGCATATAGGTAGCCTTTTGGAATAATAAACCCAAAACCTTCGGCAACCAAACTAAAACCAATCATAAGTAAAAAACTTAAACATAAAATAACAATCGTTGGATGGGAGTTAACAAAATAGGCCAATGGTTTACTTGCTACCATCATGATACAAATAGCAATACAAACAGCAATAATCATTACTGGAATATGTTCGACCATACCCACTGCAGTAATTACTGAGTCGAGTGAAAATACGGCATCAAGTACAACGATTTGAGCGACAACAGTCCAAAAATGTGAAGTCTTTTTGGGTTTACCATCTTCATGTGAAGCGCCTTCTAAGCGTTCATTGAGTTCCATTGTGGCTTTGAAAAGCAAAAATATACCACCAAGCAACATTATCAATTGCCTAGCATTGAAACTGATTCCGGATATAGAAAATAGAGGGGTAGTGAGTGTAACTAACCAACCAGTAAACATTAATAACAATATTCGTGTAATTAATGCAAAAGCAAGACCAGTAATGCGTGCTTTATCTCGTTCTTGTGGCGGAAGTTTCTCGGCAAGAATGGCAATAAAAACAATGTTATCAATGCCAAGGACGATTTCAAGTACAACTAGAGTGGATAAACCAATCCAAATTGTAGGATCCATGATCCATTCCATATGTCAGGTGATTACCTCTAATGAACACAGCACATGCTGCTTAGTAATTCTGTCTGCAATTGACTAAATAATCAATAAAATATTTATATTTTTAGCCATTTTTCTAAAAAATCCAGGTTTAACACTAAATTGTTAAGTGAAAATTAGCTTCGCCAGAAGGTTGGTGTAAATAAAACCAATAAGGTAAATATTTCAAGTCGTCCAAATAACATGTCCACAACCATTACCCATTTAACCATATCACTTACATGCGCAAAATTATCACTCACACTGCCAAGACCAACCCCCAAATTGTTCAATGATGAGGCAACAATATAAAATGAGTCAGTTGCATCAATTCCAGACGCCATAATGATAAATAGACTAATTAAAAAAACTAATGCATAGGCAGAAAAGAATCCCCATACTGCCTCAATAATTCGTTCCGGTACAACTCGATTATTCAATTTTAAGGTATATATTGCATTCGGGTGTATAAGACGTTTTAATTCACGTGAACCTTGCATAAATAATAGTAGAACGCGAACAACTTTTAACCCTCCTCCAGTAGAACCAGCACAGCCCCCAATAAATGAAGCACATAATAAAAAGATTGGTAATGAGGATGGCCAAGTATTAATATCATCGACGGTAAAACCGACTGTTGCAGAAACCGATACGACTTGTAACACAATTTTATCAATACCAAGATTTCGTTGTGGTTGATAAAAATAGATAACAAAGGCACAAATAACAATTAAAATAAGAAGGATAAAGATAAACGTTCTGAACTCTTGATCGCGCCAATAAACTTTAAGTGAAATACCATTTAATGCGGCAAAATGGAGTGCAAAATTACAACCAGATAAAATTAGGAAAATAGTAACAATATAGTTAATTGCTGGACTATTAAAATAAGCTAAATTGCTGTCATGAGTTGAGAATCCTCCCATCGATATCGTCGAAAAACTATGCGAAATAGCATCGAAGATATTCATTCCAGCAAACCACAAACTTATTGCGCATAACGTGGTAAGTAAAATATAAATAGACCACAATGTTTTTGCCGTTTCAGCAATGCGGGGACGCATTTTACTATCTTTTTGAGGACCTGGGATTTCAGCTCGATAGAGCTGCATTCCACCAACACCTAATAATGGTAAAATAGCAACTGCAAGTACGATAATTCCCATTCCCCCAAGCCATTGTAGCAATTGACGATAAAATAAAAGGGCCTTAGGTAAATGATCTAAATTAACAATAGTTGTAGCGCCTGTTGTTGTTAACCCAGAAAAAGACTCAAAAAAAGCAGTGGTTAAATTAAGATTGATATGATTATCAAAAAGAAATGGAAATGCACCAATAGTACCTAAAACTACCCAGAATAATACAACAATGAAAAAACCTTCCCGAGTACTCAACTCATGACGCTGATTTCGATTAGGGAACCACAACAATACTCCTAAAATTAATGCAGCGAAGAAAGAACGGACAAAAATTGCGCCAGCACCATCACGGTATATTAATGCGACTAGTGCCGGTATTAACATAAATATCGACAATAATGATATTAATAAACCGATAATTCTTATAATTGAGCGCCAATGCATCATAGTAATAATCTCTATTTGAATCCACGAGATGCTTTTATAAGATCGTAAGCAGCTTGAATTTCTTGTGCTCGCTTTTTGGTTGCCTCTAACATCTCTTTTGGTAAGCCTTTTGATGCTAATTTATCTGGATGATGTTCATTCATTAACCTGCGATAAGCTTTTTTGATTTCAGGAATATCAGCAGATGAATCTATCCCTAAAATTCTATAAGCATTTTGCAAATCTGATTGGTGAGAACTGTTTTGATAATTGCCATAATTATTGCTTTGTTGATATTGACTATTTTGTTGATTATTATAATATTCTTGACGGAAATGAAAGCTTCCCATCATCATCTGAATATATATAACCATTTGTTGGCGAGGAATATGGAATTCTTCAGCAACAATAAACAAAATTTGTGACTCTTTTTCATCTAAATTACCATCAACTAAAGCCGCTTGAATTAATTGTTCACAAAATATATTTAAAACATTTCTTCTAAAACGATATTGAAAGTAGAGTTCTCGTAAACGCGATCGAAGTGGGTAATCACTTGCTTTACCACGATTAAATGACTCTTGGGCTAATTGGCGACCGGCTGCATCAAGTTGTAGCCGATCCATAAATTGCCGAGCAAGATTAATATCATCTTGGGTAACAACACCTTTAGCTTTACTCAGATGCCCCAATACTTCAAAAGCAACAATTAAGTACAAAGTTGGGTTTGATTGTGTCCTTTTTTCATTTAATCTATTGCCAAATGCTTGATACAACATTGGACCTATTAATAGACCAAGTATAAATCCCCATCCGGATTTGAAAACTGAGCTCAGTATTAACCCGAAAATAATGGACCAGATAAAAGACATATTATTCGTTTACCTCAATTCGATCGATTTTTTGTAATCCACGCGGTAGTGATGTTCCTTTACGAGCACGCTCTGCTCTAAATTTTTGTAAATCAGTAGAAGAAAGCGTAAGTTTGCGTTTACCAACATACAACGTCAGTGAGGTTTCAGGCGTTATCAGCATCATATAAGCTAGGCTATCATCGCTGGCAGATAATGAGATAATTTTATTTCCTTTACCTTTAGATAACTCTGGTAAATCTTTCACCGGGAAGATAAGCATTCTACCCGCTTGACTAATTGATAAAAGCAAGCTTTCCTCTGATACTATCTCAATCGGTGCAAGCACATTTGAATTATTAGATAAATTAATTACTGCTTTACCGTTACGATTACGCGCAATTAAATCACTAAATTGACAAATAAAACCGTATCCGGCACTAGAAGCAAGTAAGAATTTTTGTTCTTCATCGTTTGACATTAAAACATGTTCAATAGTTGCACCTGCTGGTAATGCTAATTTACCGGTAATTGGCTCGCCTTGTCCTCGAGCTGATGGTAAAGTATTTGGCTCAATAGCATAACTTCGCCCAGTTGAATCGATAAAGACAACTGGCTGGTTACTTTTACCTTTTGCAGCAGCTTTAAAGCTATCGCCTGCTTTATAACTTAATCCGACGGGGTCAATGTCATGACCTTTAGCCGCTCTTACCCATCCCATTTCAGATAATATAATTGTGACGGGTTCAGAAGGTGTTAATTCTTGTTCAGTGATCGCTTTAGCTTCACTTCGCTCAACTATTGGCGAACGGCGTTCATCGCCATACTTTTCAGCGTCTTCTTGCAATTCTTTTTTGATTAAATTACTGAGTTTTCTTGGTGAAGCAAGTAGAGCTTGTAGTTGATCCCGTTCTTTAGCAAGATCAGCTTGTTCGCCTTTAATACGCATCTCTTCCAATTTAGCTAAATGACGAAGTTTTAACTCTAAAATAGCTTCTGCTTGTATTTCACTTAAGGCAAATCGCTTAATTAATTCTTCTTTTGGTTCATCTTCATGACGAATTATTTCAATAACTTCATCAATATTTAGAAACGCAATTAATAAGCCATCTAAAATATGTAATCTTTTTAGGATTTTATCTAAACGATAATTTAATCGACGTGTTACCGTCAAACGTCGATATTCTAACCATTCAGTTAATATTTCAACTAATCCTTTAACTGATGGACGATTATCAAGTCCAATCATATTCATATTGACGCGATAGCTTTTTTCAAGATCCGTGGTAGCAAATAGATGATTCATAACTTGCTCTAAATCCACTCTATTAGATCTTGGGACAATTACTAAACGGGTTGGATTTTCATGGTCTGACTCATCGCGTAAATCTTCAATTAATGGTAATTTTTTCGCCCGCATTTGCGAAGCAATTTGCTCTAAGATTTTAGCACCTGAAACTTGATGAGGAAGATCAGTAATAACAATATCACCCTCTTCTTTTTTCCAAACTGCACGCATGCGGATTGATCCTCGTCCAGTTTGATAAATTTTAGCAATATCTTCTGGCGCAGTAATAATCTCGGCTTCTGTTGGAAAGTCAGGGCCTTGTATGTGAGCCATCACTTCACTAAGTGTTGCTTTTGGGTTATCTGCTAACATAATAGCAGCATTTGCTACTTCACGAATATTATGTGGTGGAATATCAGTTGCCATACCAACAGCAATGCCGGTTGTACCATTCAATAAAATATTGGGTAATCTAGCTGGCAACATTTTAGGTTCTTGTAAGGTACCATCGAAGTTTGGCGTATAGTCAACAGTGCCTTGCCCTAATTCGCCTAATAATAATTCTGCATATTTTGATAGACGAGATTCGGTATAACGCATAGCCGCAAATGATTTAGGATCATCTGGAGCTCCCCAGTTTCCTTGACCATCTACTAATGGGTAACGGTAAGAGAATGGTTGTGCCATTAACACCATTGCTTCATAACAGGCACTATCACCATGAGGATGGTATTTACCTAATACGTCACCTACAGTACGAGCTGATTTTTTAAATTTAGCCTGAGCATTAAGCCCTAATTCTGACATGGCATAAACAATACGGCGTTGCACAGGTTTTAAACCGTCACCAATAAACGGTAGTGCACGATCCATAATGACATACATTGAGTAGTTTAAATATGCGCTCTCTGTAAAAGTACGTAGCGACTGAACTTCTACTCCGTCATGAGTTATCTCACTCATTATTGTTCCTCTAAATTATTCTGTATATTAGACATCAAGTTCAACTTGGTCACCTTTTTCTTGTAACCATTCTCGGCGATCTTCTGCTCGTTTCTTAGCCAGCAGCATATCCATTAATGCCATGGTTTCCTCTGCATTATCTAGTGATAACTGAACTAATCTACGAGTATTAGGATCCATCGTTGTTTCACGGAGTTGTAATGGATTCATTTCGCCTAAACCTTTAAAACGTTGTACATTCGGTTTACCCTTTTTACGTTTAAGCTGATCTAAAATCCCTTCTTTTTCTTCTTCATCAAGGGCATAATGCACTTCTTTACCCAAATCAATACGATAAAGCGGAGGCATAGCAACAAAGATATGCCCATGTTCAACCATCGCCCGAAAATGACGAACAAATAACGCACAAAGCAAAGTGGCAATATGTAATCCATCTGAGTCTGCATCAGCTAAAATACAGATTTTACCGTAGCGCAATTGACTTAAATCATCACTATCAGGGTCAATACCTATGGCAACCGAGATATCGTGGATTTCTTGTGAGCCTAATACCTCGTCTGATGATACTTCCCAAGTATTTAAAATTTTACCTTTTAATGGCATTATGGCTTGATATTCTCTATCTCGTGCCTGTTTGGCTGAACCACCTGCAGAATCACCTTCTACCAAAAATAGTTCAGTACGACTTAAATCCTGTGAAGAACAATCGGCCAATTTACCAGGTAAAGCAGGACCACTTGTGAGCTTTTTACGAATAACTTTTTTAGATGCTCGTAGGCGTTTTTGCGCACTTGAAATGACCATTTCAGCCAATAATTCTGCAATTTGCACATTTTGATTTAACCAAAGACTGAATGCATCTTTAACAATTGCCGAAACGAATGCAGCGCTTTGTCTTGATGAAAGGCGTTCTTTGGTTTGACCAGCAAATTGAGGTTCCTGCATTTTTACGGATAACACATATGCGCAGCGTTCCCAAATATCATCGGCGGTCAGCTTTAGGCCTCGAGGAAGTAAATTACGGAACTCGCAAAATTCGCGCATAGCATCAAGTAAACCTTGACGTAAACCATTAACATGAGTACCACCTTGTACAGTTGGAATCAAGTTAACGTAACTTTCAGTTAAAAGTTCCCCACCTTCTGGTAACCAGAGTAAAGCCCATTCGACTGCTTCTGTTTCGCCGGTATGACTACCAGTAAATGGCTCTTCAGGTAATAGTGTGTAACCACTAACAGATTCCATTAAATAATCTTTTAGACCGTCCTGATAACACCAGCGTTGTTCAGTATTGTTAATTTTATCTTTGAAAATGATTTCTAACCCTGGGCAGAGTACCGCTTTTGCTTTAAGTAAATGAGTTAAGCGGGGTACAGAAAATCGTGGTGAATCAAAATACTTTTCATCAGGCCAAAAACGTACTTTTGTACCGGTATTTCGACGACCACATGTACCTATTACATGTAAATCCTCAACTTTATCACCATTTTCAAAAGCGATTTGATAAACTTGCCCATCACGATTTACAGTAACTTCTACACGCTTTGATAATGCATTAACAACGGAGATACCAACACCATGCAAACCGCCTGAAAATTGATAATTTTTGTTGGAAAACTTACCTCCAGCATGTAAACGGCAAAGTAAAAGTTCAATAGCTGGTACACCTTCTTCAGGATGAATATCAACCGGCATACCTCGCCCGTCATCAATAACCTCAAGTGAATTATCTTCATAGAGTGTAACTTTAACTTGGCGGGCATGTCCTGCTATAGCTTCATCTACACTATTATCAATAACCTCTTGTCCCAAATGATTTGGGCGAGCAGTATCAGTATACATGCCTGGTCGATGGCGGACAGGATCGAGTCCTTTTAGGACTTCAATATCAACAGCATTATAAGTGGATTGTGACATAAGTTTTCTATTTATTCGAATAAATGGGCATATTATACCAATCTTTCTTTAAGATGCATGAAATTAAATTGATAATGAAAATCAAATTAAATTTTTAATTGATAATAATTCTTATTTTATTAATTTATTTTAAGTTAATTTCGATTTTAGCCTTTTTTCTGTTTTATAATCCTATCTATAGTATTATGATAAATACATCCCAAATAAAAAATAAGGGAATAGGATGAGCAAGTCAGAAAACAAAATAACTCGGCGTGATTTTTTGCAAAAATCACTAGCAATTGGTGGTGTGGCAGCAGTAGCAAATAATTTGCAATTACCTTTTGCTTATGCAACATCTGAAACAAATCACGATAAAGCATTGATACCTAATCCCACTAATGATGAAAAGATTTTCTACAGCGCCTGTTTAGTGAATTGCGGTAGTCGCTGCCCACTAAAAGTCCATGTTAAAAACGATATTATTACTAAAATCTCATCCGAAGACGGTATTAATGATCCTATCTTCGGTCAACATCAAATTCGCCCATGTTTGCGGGGGCGAGCAGTACGCTGGCGAACTTACGATCCGGAGCGTTTAAAATACCCTATGGTCCGAATAGGTAAGCGTGGTGAAGGTAAATTTAAACGTATTAGCTGGGATGAAGCAATAACTTTATTGGCAGATAAACTTAAATACACCATTAATCGTTATGGCAATGAAGCTATTTATTGTCAATATGGAACAGGTACCACCGGCGCAAATATCGCCGGACGCAGTGCTTGTAGACGGTTTTTAAGTACTATCGGTGGTTATCTAAATTATCATGGCGATTACTCAAGTGGACAGATAACTGCTATTAAGCCTTATATTTATGGCAATGCTAAAGAGTCACTTATCGATCAAATTAAACATTCAGATTTGGTTGTTATGTTTGGACATAATGTTGCTGAAACGCGAATGTCAGGTGGTGGGCAAGTAACGGAACTGTTTCATGCGTTAGCGCAAAGTAAAGCCAGAGTGATTATTATCGATCCTAGGCGTAGCGAAAGTGTGGTTGGCTATAATGCCGAGTGGGTCCCGATTATTCCCGGTACCGATGCGGCGTTAGTTGCTGCAATTGGCTATGCTTTACTGGAAGAAGATAAAATTGATGAGGCAATGCTTAATCAATATTGTGTGGGTTGGAATGCTGACTCATTGCCGGATAGCGCACCCCCTTTTAGTGATTATAAATCTTATATTTTAGGTTTAGGTGATGATAGAACACCGAAAACGCCGGAGTGGGCTGCAAAAAAAACCGGTATTCCCGCTAAACAAATTCGTAAACTTGCCTTAGATATTGTTAACGCTAAAGCAGCATGGATTTCGCAAGGCTGGGGAGCGCAACGTTGGCAAAATGGTGAGCATACTACAAGAGCAATTATGATATTGCCTATTATCACTGGTCAATTTGGTAAACCGGGCACCAATATTGGTACTTGGGGCGGAAGCGTGACTTATCCGGTTCCGGGTCTGAATTTATTAAATCCGATTAAAACCAGTATTCCATTTTTTTTATGGACTAAAGCAATCGAATCCCCGCAAAGCATGACCGCAAAAAATGCTTATATACTTGGTAAAAATAAATTAGATGTCGGTATCAAGTTTATCTGGAGTTACGCCAGTAATGTAATTGGTAATCAGCATGCCGATCTCAATCGAACGCACCAAATTTTACAAGATGAATCTAAATGCGAATTTATCTTAGTGTGGGATACTCATATGACCGCATCAGCACGCTATGCCGATCTGTTATTGCCGGATGTGTCATCAGTGGAAAGTAACGATTTAATTAATAATTCTTATGCATCCGGCGCTTACCATTATGTTATTCGTATGCAACGGGCTATTAAGCCACTTTGGGAAAATCGATCCTCTTATGATGTGTTAACTGATTTATCAGAAAAAATGGGCGTTAAAGATAAATTTACTGAAGGGCGAACGCAAGATGAGTGGATAGCGTATAGCTATGAAAGAATGCGCAAGCAAAATCCTGATTTACCGCCTTTTGCTGACACTGACGGTAAGGGTATTGTCGATCGTAAGTTAGCGGATAGCGATGCGCAAATTGCCTTAAAAGCATTCCGGGATGATCCGATTAATCAGCCATTAAATACCCCGTCTGGCAAAATTGAAATTTATTCAGAAGCGCTGGCAAAAATAGCGGGTGAATGGGAGATTGAGCCGGACGATAAACTCTACCCAATTCCTGCTTATTTGCCTGCTATTGAAGGGAGCGAAGATCAACAAAAACGCGATAAATATCCGCTGCAAATGATTGGATTTCATATTAAAGGGCATTGTCACTCCTCTTATAGTAATCTTCCCCAACTACGAGAAGCTGTAGCCAGTAGCGTTTGGATTAACCCGATTGATGCTGAGCAAAGACAAATTAAGCATGGGCAATTAGTTGAAGTATTTAACGATCGTGGTCGGCTTTATATTCCGGCTAAAGTCACGCCTCGTATATTACCGGGCGTGATCGCTATACCTCAAGGGCTATGGGCAAAAACCAATGCGGCTGGCGTTGATATTGGTGGTTGTATTAATCGTTTAACCTCATTGCGCCCGTCAGTGTTAGCGAAGTCAAATTCGCAGCATACTAATTTGGTTGAAATCAAACCATTATCAACTATGCCAGCGGCATCATAATTAAAAAGGGAGATGATTAAAATGCAATATGGATTCTTTATTGATTCTTCCAAATGTACTGGGTGTAAAACCTGTCAATTGAGCTGTAAAGACGAAAAAGATAATGCGCTGGGCGTGCATTTTCGCCGAGTTTATGAGTATGGTGGTGGATCGTGGCAACAAGTGGACGGGATTTGGCAAAATGATACTTTTACTTATTATTTGTCAATCTCATGTAATCATTGTGAGCAACCAACTTGCGTGCAAGGTTGTCCAACTGGTGCGATGCATAAACGCCAACAAGACGGCTTAGTGGTTGTCAATCAAGATGTGTGTATTGGTTGCCGCTATTGTGAAATGCGCTGTCCATATGGTGCGCCACAGTTTGATCAACAAAAGCGGGTTATGTCAAAATGCGATGGTTGTTATGAGCGTGTAGCAGAAGGATTAAAGCCTGTGTGCGTCGAATCTTGTCCGCAACGTGCTTTAGATTTTGACGAGATAGGGAAATTACGTGAGCGTCATGGTGATGAACGTAATATTGCCCCTTTGCCTAATGCAGAGTTGACTAAACCGAATATTGTTATCAAACCACATGCTTTGGCTAAAAGCTCAGGCGATACACAAGGAAAAGTGCTCAATCCGGAGGAGGTATAATATGCATGAATTACCATTGGTGTTTTTTACGGTATTTGGGCAATTATCTGCCGGAATGGTGCTGTTAAGCAGCTTATCTTGCTTAATGAATTGTTCACAAGCTAATCCCATTATTCGTCAAAAAATTAATCTGTTAGCGCTGATTTTTATGGCTATTGGTATGCTGCTTGCCTCATTCCATTTAGGGCATCCTTTGCGGGCGTTAAATGTGATCTATGGGATTGGACGTTCGCCGATGAGTAATGAGATTTTCACTTTTGGTGTGGTATTTGGCGTTACATTCGCCTCAGTATTAATTCACTACTTTTCTCTCAATCCGGATAGCCAAAAACTGAAATTGATTAAACCGCTTTGTTTAAAGATTAATCGCCTTCCCTATATCAACCAGCTGATAGCCTTCATCTTAATCCTACTGAGTTTAGTTTTTGTGTGGACGATTGTTTTAACTTACATGCTACCAACAGTGAAAACATGGGATACCAACTATACCGCAATTCAAATGTATACAGCGATGCTGGCGTTGGGGGGAATTGCTAGTGCAATGCTTGGGTTATATCGTTTAGGTAACGCAGCTTTTCTCATTGGTAGTGTATTGATTATATTATTAAAAATTCCCTATTATAATTTAATGACGACCATAAGCCCGGAGCTGGCTTGTGCGCAAGCAAGTTGGATGATTGCCGAGTGCATTTTAATCATAGTGGCACTACTATTGGTTGCTTTTAACATTAACCACGCCAAACATAATGCAATAATTTATCTTACTGCTTTTGCTTGTGTGTTTATTGCTGAAGTTTGTGGCCGTATTGCCTTTTATAATTTATGGATGATACCGCTATAATTAACAATATAACTGACCGATAACAAGTAATGTCAATGAATAAAGAGAAAAGATTCGATAATCTCACTTGTGCTACCCTAGCAAAAGTACTGGGTGCTTTTTTTTATTATCCGCCTAATAGTCAAACCGTTGAACCGTTGCTTGAGGCTCTATTGCATATTGACCAACTGGCGGATTGGCAAAATCCAGAGCTTATTAGCCAGCAATGCCAGATATTGGCAACGCAAATCAGCCATGCCGATCTGGATTATCAATTCTCGTTATTGTTTGAAGGGCAAGGCAAAATGCCGGCCCCGCCTTGGGGATCTGTCTATTTGGATCAAGAAAAACTATTAATGGGGGAATCGCAAGAGCGCTATCGTCAATTTTTACAGCAGCATGGTTTAACGCTTAATACCGGTATGAATGAGCCGGAAGATCAGTTTGGTTTAATGTTAATGGCTTATGCGATATTGCTGGAAAAACAAAAAACGCAAGCGGCGAATCAACTGATTGATGAACACTTAATGACTTGGTCATCAGCTTATCTAGATCAATTAAAACATAATCAAGTTAGCCAATTTTATCGGGCATTAGCCGTGATGGCAGAGCAGTATTTACTTTTGTTGTAACGCTTTATTACCACAATTAATCAATTTAGTTAGATTAACCGTTTTGGATATGACACGATATTAGGTAAATTGACTTGATTGATTACACATGTAGCAGCATCAAATAAAAACGGTATTTATCCGCATTGCAGCTTTAACAAGATCAGGTATAATCCGCCCATTATAATTGAGGATAGATATATGTTAGCTTATATAAAACTGATGCGGTTAGATAAACCAATCGGCATTTTACTGCTACTTTGGCCGACTTTGTCAGCAATATGGCTTGCTGATCCCTATCCAACTGAAAAACTGGTTTTGATATTTACGCTAGGTGTCATTGTTATGCGATCCGCCGGTTGTGTTGTGAATGATTATGCTGATCGCCATTTTGATGCGCATGTAGAGCGAACTCAAAGTCGTCCGTTAGTGCAGGGTGAATTAACAGCAAAGAATGCTAAATGGACATTATTGATATTATTATTAATGGCCGCTTGTCTATTATTATTTTTAAACGCTTTGTCGTGGTTGATTGCTGGCTTTGCATTGTTAACTGCGATGATTTATCCGTTTATGAAACGTTATACTTATTTTCCTCAAATAGTGTTGGGAATTGCATTTAGTTGGAGCATTCCAATGGTCTATGCGGCCACAATTGAACAGTTTCCGTTAACCTGTTGGTTATTGTGTTTGGCAAATATTTGTTGGACAGTTGCTTATGATACCGAATATGCCATGGTTGATCGAAATGATGATATCAAAATTGGCATTAAATCGACGGCTGTTTTGTTTGGTTACTATGATAAATTGTGGATAGGCATTCTACAGATAATAACATTGATTTGCTTGATAATTATTGGTCTCAATAATCATTTATCTTTTATTTATTATTGTGGATTATTGGTTGTGTCGTTACTGTTTATTTATCAACAATGGTTAATCAATGATCGTGATAGAACTCGATGCTTTAAAGCTTTTCAAAATAATAATTATGTTGGTTTTATGATGTTTCTAAGTATTTTTATTGTTTAAAAATTATTTGAAACAGTGATGCCAAAAATTGAAAATTCTCAAGCATAAAACAAAAAGGGATTTTTATAGTATTTGTCTAAAAATTCCCTTTTTAATAAAATAATGGCTTATTTTGTTAAAGTTAAAACGCGTTTATTCCTGTTCAGCTAAAGTGGCTTGCACAATTCGCAGTGCATCAAAGGTTTCTTTTACGTCATGAACTCGAATAATCTGCGCACCTTTCATGGCTGCAATTACTGCACAAGAAACGCTACCTAACATACGTTCTTTAGGCGAAACATTTAATACTTGTCCAATCATGGATTTGCGAGACATGCCAACTAATAGCGGTAAATGAAAGTGATGAAATTTTTCAAGTGTTGCTAGTAATCGATAATTGTGTGCCAATGTTTTACCAAACCCAAAACCCGGATCAAGAATAATTTTTTCTCGTTCAATTCCTGCGTTTATGCAACGATTGATATGTTGAGCAAAAAATTGATCAACTTCTTGATAGATGTCTTGTTGATAATGCGGAGCATTTTGCATAGTTTGGGGATCGCCTTGCATATGCATAATGCAAACCGGTAATCCTGTTTGAGCTGCAGCTTCGACTGCACCTGATTCAGTTAATGCTCGGATATCATTAATTAAATGTGCTCCTGCTTTTGCTGATTCAGTCATAACTTGAGGCTTAGAGGTATCAACGGAAATCCAAACATCAAAATAGCGAGCCACTTTTTCAACTAAAGGCACAACTCTATCTAATTCTTCTTCAACTGAGACGAAGGCTGCTCCAGGGCGAGTTGATTCGCCCCCTATATCAATAAATGTTGCGCCTGCTTGTATCATATTATCAACTCGACGCATGGCATCATCAAGATTGTTATAATTACCGCCATCAGAAAAAGAATCTGGCGTCATGTTTACGATACCCATTACCTGTGGAAAAGAGAGATCCATAATTTGATTGTTGAAACGAATTTCCATGATTATGCCTTATTTGAGTCATCTGCTTTTTGTTATCGCTAAGCTTTGTTATAAGCTAAACGATAGCAAAATCATTCAAGTTTATTACCTGTTTTGAAAATCACTTTTATTTTAGATTTATTTAAATTATCCGATAAAAAACGCGCCGTAGCGCGTTATAAAAATTAAAACAGATTAATCATCAGATTCAGGTGGTGTACCTTCATTCGGAACTTCTTGAGCTGCTATTTCATCACTGGCTGTCCAGCCTTCTGGTGGTGTGACTGGCTGGCGATTCATCAGTTCATCAATCTGTTGTTTATCAATTGTTTCATATTTCAGTAAAGCATCTTTCATTGCATGAAGAATATCAATATTTTCAGTTAGTGTTGTTTTAGCTCGTTGATAGTTTCGTTGAAGGATTGCATCAACTTCTTCATCAATAATTTTTGCTGTACCATCAGATATTTTTTTCATGATTCCATAAGAAGATTCTTCATATTCAAACAATGCAGGTGGTAAACGATCTGAGAACCCCCACTGTGTAACCATTGCTCTGGCTATGTTAGAAGCGTATCGTATATCACTAGATGCACCTGAGGTAATTTTATCTTCACCATAAATTAGGCCTTCGGCAATTCTTCCCGCATAAGCTGTAGATATTTTAGACTCTAACTGAGTACGACTTTGACTGATTTGATCTCCTTCTGGTAAGAAGAAGGCTACACCTAATGCCCCTCCTCGAGGAATAATAGTTACTTTATGAAGCGGATCATGATCTGGCATTAAATAACCTACAATTGCATGTCCCGCTTCATGATAAGCTGTATTGGTTAATTGCTCTTTTGTCATGGATAACGAACGACGTTGAGTACCCATATCGATTTTATCTTTGGCCTCTTCAAACTCATCCATCGTGACTAAACGTTTATTACGACGCGCGGCAAATAGCGCAGCTTCATTAACTAAATTAGCTAATTGAGCACCGGAATAATTTGGTGTTCCGCGAGCTAATACTGCTAGATTAACATCAGAACCTAAAGGCACTTTACGTACATGTACTGCCAGAATTTGTTCACGGCTTTTTAAGTCAGGTAAATCAATTTGAACTTGACGGTCAAAACGACCCGGACGAAGTAATGCAGGATCGAGAATGTCCGCACGGTTTGTTGCTGCAATAATGATAATACCACTGTTAGCTTCAAAGCCATCCATTTCAACTAACATTTGGTTTAGAGTTTGTTCGCGTTCATCATGTCCGCCCATTGAGCCGGCACCACGTTTTCGACCAACAGCATCAATTTCATCAATAAAGATAATACATGGTGAATGTTTACGGGCTTGTTCAAAGAGGTCACGTACACGTGATGCGCCAACACCGACAAACATTTCAACAAAATCTGAACCTGAAATACTAAAGAAAGGCACGTTTGCTTCACCCGCAATGGCTCTAGCTAATAATGTTTTACCCGTACCCGGAGGTCCTACCATTAAAATCCCCTTAGGAATACGACCGCCTAATTTTTGGTATTTACCAGGATCACGTAAAAAATCGACGACTTCTGTTACTTCTTGTTTAGCTTCTTCACTGCCTGCTACATCTGTAAATTTAGTCTTAACTTGGTCAGGCGTTAACATTTTGGCTTTACTTTTGCCTACCGACATTGGGCCACCTTTACCCCCGCCTTGCATTTGGCGCATAACAAAGAACCAAAAACCAAGTAATAAGATAATTGGAAACCAAGAAATCAAGATACTAACTAATAAGCTTGGTTTTTCATCTGGACTGCCGTAAACAGCAATATCATTAAGCACCAAGTTATCGACTAGTTTTTCATCAAGGTAAGGGATATAAGTAACATAATTACTACTACTTTTAGTTGTAGCAACAATTTCGCGACCATTAATATGTACTTCTTTGAGTTTGCCGCTCGTTACATCCGAATTAAATTTGGTATAATCGACTTGAGGACCGCTATTGGATAACGCGCTGAATTGGTTGAATACAGCAAACAATACTACCGCGATAACGCCCCAGATCAGTAAATTCTTTACCATGTCGTTCAAAAGAAAAACCTCTCATAAAATTAACAGTTACGACTAAAATTAACCAAGTATGGTACTACAAAATTGTACGGCTGGCTACTTCATCCCCATTGCTACAATATATACTTCTCGAGACCGTGCGCGCGAAGCTTCAGGCTTTCGAATTTTGACTGTTTTAAACAGCGATCTAACTGTTTTTAGATATTCTTCAAAGCCTTCGCCCTGGAATACTTTTACAATAAAACTCCCATTAGGTGCAAGAACGTCTTTACACATATCTAATGCAAGTTCAACTAAATACATAGCTCTTGGTATATCAACTGCAGGCTGTCCACTCATATTCGGAGCCATATCTGACATAACAACTTGTACTTTCTCTTCACCAACGCGCTCAAGTAAGGTATTTAATACGGCTTCATCCCTAAAGTCACCTTGCAAGAAATCAACGCCAACTATTGGATCCATCGGTAATAAATCACAAGCAATAATTCGTCCCTTATTACCGATGAGTGATGCAACATATTGTGACCATCCGCCCGGTGCTGCCCCTAAATCCACGACAGTAATTCCTGGTTTGAATAGTTTGTCACTTTTTTGTATTTCTTCTAATTTAAACCATGCTCTAGAACGTAGGCCTTTTTTTTGTGCTTGTTGTACAAAGCGATCTTTAAAATGTTCATTTAGCCAACGAGTAGAACTTGCTGAGCGTTTTTTGTTACTCACAGCGAATAAATCCTTAGTGTATAGAGGTTACTTCAATTGATTACAAATATATATAAGGGTAGAATAGCAAAATTGCAACTTAATGTGATAAAAAATTAATGAATTTATCGAATAAACAAAAACAGTACTTAAAAAGTGAAGCTCATCATTTAAAACCGATAGTGATGATTGGTGCTAATGGATTTACCGAAGGCGTTCTTGCCGAAATCGAAAATGCACTAAATTTCCATGAGTTAATTAAAATTAAAATCGCTGCCGAAGATCGTGAAACGAAAAAATTAATTTGTGAAGCTATTATCCGCGAAACAAATGCATTACCCGTTCAACAAGTCGGATCTATTTTTACGGTATTTAGACCTAGCGAAGATAAGAAAATTACTTTACCCAAATAAAAAAACAGGGCAATAGCCCTGTTTTTTTATTGCAGTTGAGTTTTATTAGATATACTCAACTTTAACAATATCAAATTCAACATTACCGCCAGGTGTTTTGATTTGGACGGTATCACCATCTTCTTTACCAATAAGACCTCGAGCGATAGGTGAGTTAACCGAAATTAAATTTTGTTTATAATCTGCTTCATCATCGCCAACAATTCGATAAGTTGTTTCTTCATCGGTATCGATATTAATTACAGTCACTGTAGCACCAAAAATTATGCGTCCAGAATTTTTTACTTTGGTAATATCAATAATTTGTGCTTGAGATAATTTGCCTTCGATTTCTTGAATACGACCTTCACAAAAACCTTGTTGTTCTCTTGCTGCATGATATTCCGCGTTTTCTTTTAAATCTCCGTGCGCTCTGGCTTCTGCAATAGCAGCAGTAATTTGAGGTCTTTTAATATTTTTAAGTTCTTCAAGTTCTGCTCGTAATAATTCGGCTCCCCTTACTGTCATTGGGATCTGTTTCATCTCGATTTTTTCCTGTTTATATGGTCAATAAAAAAGAATTTTTCACCTTAATCAAAGGATGAAGATTAATTCCGTGAATTTGTTATTCTAAAGTCATAATTGGCTATATATTAACGTTAAAACTAGTTTAACAACAAATCATTTATATTAAAATCAAGTGCTATTTTACCCAAAATCAGGTATTGTTATATAAATTTTAATCCATTTTTATTACTATACTGCTTATTTATGAGACGGTTACGATCTTGTTTAATTTTGCTCTTTTCGATTATCTGGTTGTTAATTGTAGTTAGTTATTTTGCCTTGCAAACCAATTATGGAGCAAAAGTACTGAGTCAACAATTATCAAAGCTTGGACCATACACTATATCAATTGGTAAGATAAATCACTCATTAGCTAATTTTTATGAGTTAAGTATTGATAATTTATTGGTAATAAGTGATAAGCAAGAAGTGACTAAAATTGGAAAGTTAACTATTGGTTTTGATAAGAAAAATTTATGGCAACTTCATCATTTTAATTATATTAATGTGATTGATGGTGAATTTAATGGTGTTGATATTAATAATTTTTCGGCTAATGTATTAAAGTTTTATAATTCTACAATAAATTTTTCGTTTAATGATGAGCAAGATTCTCTTTCTTTAAAAGGCGTTGATGGCCGTATTAAACCCTTTGATTTAAGTAGTAAAGAGCCATATCAATTTGATTTCACTTCACAAAAAGCATCATTTAATCAGATACCGATAAACAAAATATTGTTACAAGGATATTATCGTGATGGGGTTACAGCAATCACCAATTTAGGCGGTAATATGGATAATGGTTTTTTTGTTAGTAAGTTAAAAGTATTAGCCGATGGTAGCTTAGATATAGCCCAATTAAAATTAAATAATATCCGTTTTCAACCAGATGATTATACTGAATTAAATAAGTATTTGCCTAAATTTCCAAAGTTTAGGTTAGAAGAACTTTTAATTTTAGACAGTAATATTCAATTACCTAATTTAATTATTGCTAAGGGAAATTTTGAAATAACCAATATTAGTTATGATAATCAGTGGAATCTGAATGAAACTTCCTTTATTTTTAATGCAGATAATGTGGTTTGGTTTGATCAAATATATTCTTCTTTATTGCTTCAATTGTCTTTTAAAGATAATGAAATTGATATCAAAAAAGCGGTTGCTCGGTGGCATAACGGTGATGTTCATTTAGATGGTAGTTGGAAAAATAATTCATTACATTTGAATAAGTTATTGTTGACAGGCATCAGTTATGAGTTATCTGATGAAGCAAAACAACCGTTATTACCAGATATATTTAATCGTGTTGACGTTGATCAGTTAATCATATTGCAAAGTATGTTAACCAGCATTAAATCTGATTATCCTTTTAACATTGCAAACTTTGATGTTTCGGGGAAAAATGTGAGCTTAGTTGAAGACAACAAATTTGGGTTATATTCGGGCTCACTATTTCTTAAAGCTAATAATGCTTCAGTTAATAAAGTAAGTATTGAATATCCTAGTGTGTCGGTAGATATTGATCCTCAGCATCGCACATTATTAAGTTTTAATGCATTAGTTAATGGCGGAATAATTGACTCAACTGCAATAATTAATCCTTTGCATTCTGAATTTGAATCATTCCACCTCATTAGCAAAGGTACCACAAGTGAACTGCTTAATCGATGGAAGTTAGTACAGAATCCTCCAGAGTCGTTAAATTATCGAGCTGATTTGCGCGGTAAGATAGCTCCATTTAGTTTATCTGGAATTTTTTCGACAGGTGGCAATGATTATTCAATTCATTCACAACATTGATTTTAATAAAACGATACTTATATTAGTTGTAAATGTATTAAGTCTTAAACGAGGAAACAATGCATCTCGTCAGATTAGATAAATGGTTATGGGCCGCGCGGTTTTATAAAACGCGTTCCATTGCTCGTGAAATGATTGAAGGTGGAAAAGTTCATTATAATGGCCAACGAGCAAAGCCAAGCAAAATAGTTGAAGTTGGGGCGATGATAGTGCTTAGGCAAGGTAATGAGCAAAAGACAATTCGAGTTTTAGCCATTAATGACCAGCGTAGAACCGCAAGAGAAGCTGAATATCTTTACCAAGAAACCCCAGAGAGCATTGAAAAACGTGAAAATATTGCTCAGGCAAGAAAACTTAATGCATTAGCCATGCCGCATCCGGACCGGCGACCTGATAAAAAAGAGCGGCGTACATTAATTAAATTTAAATATGAAAGACAACAAGGCAATTAATATGGATACTTTAAATCGGTTTTTATTTGATAATCATCCTGTTCGAGGGGAAATCACGCGACTTGAAAAAACATACCAATCTATTTTAGAAAACCATAATTATCCTATTCCAGTACAGAATTTATTAGGTGAATTATTAGTAGCCACCAGTTTATTAACCGCTACATTGAAATTCGATGGTGATATTGCTGTGCAATTACAGGGGGATGGGCCATTAACATTAGCAGTGGTAAATGGCAATAATCTACAAGAATTACGTGGTGTTGCGCGAGTAAATGGTGAAATTGCCGATAATGCTACTCTTAGGGAGATGGTTGGCAACGGTTACATTGTAATTACCATCACACCTAAAAAAGGCGAACGTTATCAAGGCATCGTTGGATTAGAAAAAGAAACGCTAACTGGCTGTATTGAAAATTATTTTATGCAGTCTGAACAACTGCCAACTCGTTTATTCGTTAAAACTGGAGTGCATAATAACACACCGATGGCTGCAGGGATTTTATTGCAAGTGTTACCGGCAAATGAAAATACTCAAGAGTCTTTTGAGCTTCTAAGCACATTAACTGAAACCATCACTAGCCAAGAGTTGTTTCAACTTCCTACTGATGAAATTTTATATCGTCTTTATAATCAAGAAGAAGTTCGCTTATTTGAAACTCAACAAATTGTATTTAAATGTGGTTGTTCTCGACAACGTTGTGAAGATAGTTTAATGACATTACCAGCCAAGGAAATTGATGAGATTCTTAATGAAGACGATGGCAAAATTGACATTCATTGTGATTATTGTGGAAAACATTATCTGTTTGATGCGATAGATATTGCTGAATTGAGAAATAAGAAAAATAACAATTATCATTGATGCAAATAAAAGGTGCCACTAAAATTATTAAAACTTTAGTGGCAAAGTGAAATATAGGGAATTAAACCCTCATTTAATTTAGCAGAATTAAGCTTTCTTACCAACCTATATTATCGGTATTATGTAACTCTTTTGTAAATAATTTTTACAAAAAAAATATTTAATTACATATCGTGTTGTTTTGTAAATTTATCGTTTAAATAAATTAACATTACCGTTCAATAATATGTATATTTTCAATAAGGGCTAAGCAGCCTATCACCTTCCATTTAATATTAAAATGATATAGTGAGATTGCATAAGTTTGCTCATGGTTGTTTTTTTGTTTATAAGCTGGTCTTGGATCTTGAGATATTACTTGTTCAATTAATTCGGTTAGTTGTGGATAATCTTGTTGGGATTCAATAAATAATTTAGCGTTAGCTGAGAATGAAACTTCAAGTTTCTGTTCAGGAAGCATTTGAGCGTAACCTGCTTTCGCATCAGGATGGCTATCACAGTAAGGTAAGTAGGGTTTTATATCAATTATAGGTGTGCCATCTACGAGATCTAATCCCCCTAACTTCAAAATCACCTGATTTTTTTCAACAATAATATCTATTAATTCAACAACTGAAAGACCAATATTATTAGGTCTATATGGAGATCTTGTTGCAAATACGCCTAAACTTTTGTTTCCTCCTAAACGAGGTGGACGTACCGTTAATCTCCTCTTGGTTGGCTCAATATGGTGGAAATGAAATAAAAGCCATAGATGAGAAAACTGTTCTAATCCTTTGACACTGATAGGATTGTTATATGGTGTAAGTAAATGTAGTTCACCTTGAGCAGCTTTGACCAGATTGGGTTGACGAGGCACTGCAAATTTTTCAACATAAGGTGACTGGATTATACCAATTGGTTCAAATTGATATGTCATTGTTGATTCTTTATTTAATTATTTTAATGATTTCCGTCGACGAATGCCGACGGAATATAATAAATTATAGCTTGCTAATTTACCAACCACGAATTGCGCCACCATTAAAAATTTGGTCAGCTTTTTGCGCTACTGCATCAGTTTGGTAAGCTTTAACAAAGTTTTTTACATTTTCATTATCTTTATCCGCTTCACGCGATACGATAATGTTAACATATGGAGACTCTTTATCTTCAACAAAAATACCATCTTTGCTTGGTGTTAAATTTGCTTGTCCAGCAAATGCATTGTTAATAATAGCAAGATCGACTTGCGAATCATCTAGCGAACGAGGTAGCATCGGAGCTTCTAGTTCGATAATTTTATATTCATATGGGTTACTTGTGATATCAAGTACAGTTGGCAATAAACCTTTTGTCTTATCAACAGTAATTAAACCTTCATGTTGTAATAAAAGTAATGCACGACCTAAATTTGTAGGATCATTAGGAATGGCAATTGTTGATTTAGCTGGAATAAAGAACGTTTCGCCTCGAGGTGAGGTTACTTTTACACCTTCCCCAGTTTCACTGTTATTCTCAATCGGTTTTAATTTGTGTGAGTAACTTGCAATAGGGTAAACAAATGAGTTACCAACAACAGTTAATTTATAACCTCTTTCTTTGATTTGTTCATCTAAATATGGTTTATGTTGAAAAGCGTTAATATCAATTAATCCATCATTTAATGCTTGATTTGGAGTAACGTAATCATTAAAAATCACAAGTTCAACATCAAGATTATAAAGGCTTTTAGCTTGTTGTTTGGCTACTTCTGCTACTTCTTGTTCAGGACCTGAAATTACACCAACTTTAATAGTACTTACTTTTGCTGGTTCTGCTGGTTTGTTATCAGTTACAGACGATTGTTTATTATCACAACCTGTTAAAAAAAATGCACTTACCAAAGTAGTGGCTAGTGCTAGCTGTTTAATTGACATAATTTTCTCCAAAATTAATGATGAGTAACATACCTTACAATCCTATTGCCAATAGCTTGGATTAGGAATACTAATATAACTAATAAAATAACAACTGTATTCATTATAGCGGGTTTGTAACTATTATAGCCATATTGAATAGCCAATTGCCCTAAGCCTCCAGCTCCAACAGCTCCACTGAGTGCAATATAGCCTGTTAATGTTATCAGTGTTATTGTCATGCTATTAATAATAATAGGTAGAGATTCGGGAATAAGAACTTTATATATAATCTGTAATGGAGTGGCTCCCATTGAACGAGCAGCTTCAATTAAACCTTTAGGAATATCCAGTAAAGCATTTTCAATCATTTTTGCAATTAAAGGTGCAACACCTACACTAAGTGGAACAATAACACCTTGTCTACCTAAAAAGGTGGCTTGGCCGGTTATAATGTCCATTACTTCTACTGTGAAAGGTTTTATCCATAAAATTAATATAATAAAAGGAATTGCTCGAAATATATTTGTGAGAAAAGAGAATGTAAAATTTACAATGTCATTTTCAAGTATGTTACCTTTTCGGGTGACATACAACAATATACCTAATGGTAATCCAATTAACGTTCCATAAAAACCTGATAACAACACCATATAAATAGTATCATCGGTTGCTTGTGCCATTTTGAATAGCATTGCTTCACTAAAACCATTAAATGAAGAACAAAATGTAACAAAATCTTCCCAGAAACCATGTTGAGCTAAATAGCGAAAAATCGATTCAAATGGTTTAAATGAAGGAATAAAATCAAACATAGCCTAAAACCTCAACTTTAGTATTATTTTTTTCTAGAAACGCAATTGCTGATGCAGTACTTTTCTGTTTTCCTTTCATTTCAGTTAACATCAAACCAAATTTAACGCCACCCGCATAATCCATCTGAGCGCTGATAATATTACTATCAACTTCGAATTCTTTAGCTATTTGAGACAGTAAAGGTAAATCTACCGATACACCAGAAAATTCCAAACGAACAAGTGGATTAAGTCCTTCTTTATGTACTGGTGTTAATCTAGCCAAATAATCATCTGGAATAGTAAGGTGTAATGTTGATTGAATGAATTGCCTTGCAATATCTGTTTTAGCATGCGAAAACATTTCACCGACTGAAGATTGTTCAACTAATTCTCCGTTACTAATAACTGCTACTTGGTCGCAAATCTGTTTAACAACATCCATTTCATGAGTGATTAATAAAATGGTTAAACCTAGTTTTTGGTTGATATCTTTTAATAATGCTAAAATAGAACGTGTTGTTTCAGGGTCAAGGGCACTGGTTGCTTCATCACATAATAATACTTTAGGATCACTTGCTAACGCTCTAGCAATAGCGACGCGTTGTTTTTGTCCACCCGATAAATTAGCTGGATAGACATCAGCCTTTTCACTTAAACCTACAAGTTCAATAAGCTCATTTACTTTTTGCTTGATTACCTTTTTAGGTGTTTTATTTAGTTCAAGTGGAAAAGCAATGTTATCGAATACAGTTCTAGATGATAACAAATTAAAATGCTGAAAAATCATGCTAATCTTTCGGCGTACTTCAATTAATTTTCGATTAGATAAATGGGTGATATCTTGGTTGTCAAAAAATATTTTTCCACTGGTTGGTTTTTCTAATAGATTGACACAACGTATTAATGTGCTTTTACCTGCGCCTGACTTGCCAATAACACCATAAATTTTACCTTGAGGAACATTTAATGAAATGTCCTTTAAAGCATGGATAGTGGTTTTATTGTGCTCAAAATTTTTTGAGATGTGTTCAAGTTTTATCATGATATATACTAATAAAAAGGGATGGATAAATATTAAGACGTCTAGACATCTATGTCAATCGATAATATCCTATATAAAGCTAGATAGACACCTCTATAAAAGGAAGATGATTAAACATGAAGCCTGCTATATTTTTAGATCGAGATGGTACAATTAATATAGATTACAATTATGTACACACTATTGATAAATTCCACTTTATTGATGGTGTAATTGATGCAATGCGAGAACTCAAAGAAATGGGTTTTTTACTTGTTATTACAACTAACCAATCTGGTATTGCGAGAAACATATTTACTGACGAGCAATTCAATACCTTAACAGAATGGATGGATTGGTCATTACAAGACCGAGGTGTTGACATTGATGGTGTTTATTATTGCCCACATGATCCTCTGGTTGATGACTGTGAATGCCGAAAACCAAATCCCGGTATGATACAAACAGCAGCGAAAGAGTTAAAAATTGATATTGCCAACTCTTATATGGTCGGTGACCGAGTGTCTGATTTATTGTCGGGGAAAAAGGCCGGAGTTAAAAAAACGGTTTTGGTGAAAACCGGTGATGCCATTACTGAAGAAGCATTAGCGCAAGCTGATTGGGTAATTGATAGCTTGGCGGATTTACCCAATAAAATAAAAGCAGAGTCATAATTTTCTAAAAATACTATTGTTATACGGCATTTAAAATTAGTGCCGTATAATTTTCACGATAAGAGGTGATAATATTAACCCCAAAAATAGTGCATTAATAAAGTTCACCACACTTTGACCAAAGGTATGAATAGTATTGGCGAAAAAAAGAGAAAAACAACTTAAAAAAATCAAAAACACTGTCCCCCAATATAGAAAGCTAATTTTATTTGTCTTATCAACCAAGATCGGTAATCTGAAAATAAAGAGACATATTAAACTAAATCCTATCAAAGTACTTCCATGTTGGAGTAATTGGTAGATAGGAATATTAGTATTTTTTAATGAAATTGTCTGTTGTAAAAAAGGTAGGTGCTGTACAAAAAAGCCCGTTAAGTGGGTAAAACTATCCCAACCTAAATGAGATAGTGCGCCAATTAATGCAGAAGTTATGACAATAAACCAGTGATGGTAGCAATATTCACGCCAATTAAAATTTAGATAATGAGCAAATCGTTTATAAAGAAAATGGGGCAAATTCTTGATCAATTCATTACGAATAATAAAGTGAAAGATAAAAGCAACCATTAATGTTATTGGTAGATCAAAATAAAAGATACCTAATAAAGTATGGCTCATATCACTTTTTATTTTCATTCTAAGAAAATATTCAAAGTCAGGTGACATACTACCTATAATTAAGGTTGTCATGGAAAAAAATTTAGGCTTTTTGTAAAAAGGTAAAACAATTGCTGGATGTGCAAAAGTGAAAGGCATAAAAAATCCACTTAAAAAGTTAGACTGAAATAGAAAAAAAGCAATTATATAATCAATAGTAAATTAAGGAAAGTTTGTAAAATTTGTATAGAATTAGTTTATTTTCACAGCGCTATGTGTAAAAAAAACACAAACGGAAATAAATTTGCAATAATCGCTTGCATGATTTTTCTAAGGCTCTATAATGCGCATCCACTGACACGGCGTCAGCGAAAGCAGGCGATAATGAAGTTGGTGAACAAGATCAAAAATTTTGAAAAAAGATCTTGACGAATAAAAAGGTGTAGCGTAGTATACGCAGCCCTTGAGACAGCAAACTGAAGCAAGAAATCGCGAAGTTAACTTAAAGCTGTCAGCTCTTTAAAAAGAAGAAACAGACAATCTGTGTGGGCACTTACGAGACGAAAAATTAAAAGTCTACGGACTCAAAAAATTAAGTCTTGATAAGTGACACTGAAGATTCATTTGAATATGTCAGAGACAGTTATTGAGCATCAAACTTTAAATTGAAGAGTTTGATCATGGCTCAGATTGAACGCTGGCGGCAGGCTTAACACATGCAAGTCGAACGGTAACATGAGTGCTTGCACTTGATGACGAGTGGCGGACGGGTGAGTAAAGTATGGGGATCTGCCGAATGGAGGGGGACAACAGTTGGAAACGACTGCTAATACCGCATAATGTTGAGAGACCAAAGCATGGGACCTTCGGGCCATGCGCCATTTGATGAACCCATATGGGATTAGCTAGTTGGTGAGGTAAAGGCTTACCAAGGCGACGATCTCTAGCTGGTCTGAGAGGATGACCAGCCACACTGGAACTGAGACACGGTCCAGACTCCTACGGGAGGCAGCAGTGGGGAATATTGCACAATGGGGGAAACCCTGATGCAGCCATGCCGCGTGTATGAAGAAGGCCTTCGGGTTGTAAAGTACTTTCGGTAATGAGGAAGGTGATGTATCTAATAGGTGCATCAATTGACGTTAATTACAGAAGAAGCACCGGCTAACTCCGTGCCAGCAGCCGCGGTAATACGGAGGGTGCGAGCGTTAATCGGAATGACTGGGCGTAAAGGGCATGTAGGCGGATAATTAAGTTAGGTGTGAAAGCCCTGGGCTCAACCTAGGAATTGCACTTAAAACTGGTTAACTAGAGTATTGTAGAGGAAGGTAGAATTCCACGTGTAGCGGTGAAATGCGTAGAGATGTGGAGGAATACCGGTGGCGAAGGCGGCCTTCTGGACAGATACTGACGCTGAGATGCGAAAGCGTGGGGAGCAAACAGGATTAGATACCCTGGTAGTCCACGCTGTAAACGATGTCGATTTGGAGTTTGTTGCCCTGAGTGATGGGCTCCGAAGCTAACGCGATAAATCGACCGCCTGGGGAGTACGGCCGCAAGGTTAAAACTCAAATGAATTGACGGGGGCCCGCACAAGCGGTGGAGCATGTGGTTTAATTCGATGCAACGCGAAGAACCTTACCTGGTCTTGACATCCACAGAATCTTGCAGAGATGCGAGAGTGCCTTCGGGAACTGTGAGACAGGTGCTGCATGGCTGTCGTCAGCTCGTGTTGTGAAATGTTGGGTTAAGTCCCGCAACGAGCGCAACCCTTATCCTTTGTTGCCAGCGATTCGGTCGGGAACTCAAAGGAGACTGCCGTTGATAAAGCGGAGGAAGGTGGGGACGACGTCAAGTCATCATGGCCCTTACGACCAGGGCTACACACGTGCTACAATGGCGTATACAAAGGGAGGCGACCTCGCGAGAGCAAGCGGACCTCATAAAGTACGTCTAAGTCCGGATTGGAGTCTGCAACTCGACTCCATGAAGTCGGAATCGCTAGTAATCGTGAATCAGAATGTCACGGTGAATACGTTCCCGGGCCTTGTACACACCGCCCGTCACACCATGGGAGTGGGTTGCACCAGAAGTAGATAGCTTAACCTTTGGGAGGGCGTTTACCACGGTGTGATTCATGACTGGGGTGAAGTCGTAACAAGGTAACCGTAGGGGAACCTGCGGTTGGATCACCTCCTTACGAAGAGCTCGTAAGTGTTCACACAGATTGTTTGTTTAGAAAGAGTCACTTTATTGGGTCTGTAGCTCAGGTGGTTAGAGCGCACCCCTGATAAGGGTGAGGTCGGTGGTTCAAGTCCACTCAGACCCACCAATTCGACAATTAAGCTGATGGCTTGATTAGTTGATGAAGTGAAACAATGGGGCTATAGCTCAGCTGGGAGAGCGCCTGCCTTGCACGCAGGAGGCCAGCGGTTCGATCCCGCTTAGCTCCACCATTAAAGATACCTCTTTTAAAAATCAAAAATTATTTTTGTATTTATTTGATATTCGAATGAATAGAAAGATAAAGCTCTTTAACAATTAGGAACAAGCTGAAAGAAACGAGTTCTCGTTTTTACGGAAGGCATTTGTATGAAAATATGAATGTAATGAAGTAGAAAAGAGAAAAAAGCGTAATTGAAACCAAGACAACTGTGAGTTGTAAGGTTAAGAAATTAAGCGTACACGGTGGATGCCTAGGCAATCAGAGGCGATGAAGGACGTGTTAATCTGCGAAAAGCGACGGTGAGCCGATAAAAGGCGCTATAGCCGTTGATGTCCGAATGGGGAAACCCAGTGCAGGCGACTGCACTATCATCTGATGAATACATAGTCAGATGAGGCGAACCGGGAGAACTGAAACATCTAAGTACCCCGAGGAAAAGAAATCAACCGAGATTCCCAAAGTAGCGGCGAGCGAAATGGGAGTAGCCCAAGCGGGTAGCATAATGTATTAGTGGAAGCGTCTGGAAAGTCGCACGATAGAGGGTGAAAGTCCCGTACATGAAAGTGCATTATGTGGAAGCTTATAGAGTAGGGCGGGACACGTGATATCCTGTCTGAAGATGGGGGGACCATCCTCCAAGGCTAAATACTCCTGATTGACCGATAGTGAACCAGTACCGTGAGGGAAAGGCGAAAAGAACCCCGGGAGGGGAGTGAAATAGACCCTGAAACCGTGTACGTACAATCAGTGGGAGCAT